>DATGQJ010000741.1:0-7369 GCA_035304265.1 Oceanobacillus sp. | reverse complement strand
CCGGCGATCCATCAATCACGTAAAGGGTGTTCGCCTGTGTTGGATGCCACCACGCGCCAAAACAGCAGCCATCGAAAGTCAGGCGGCGCATCGTCCATGGAGCCTCAGGTATCGGCTGAGATGGGCGAGGCAGCGGCGGATTGGGTGGCGGCGATCCGTTGCGAACGTCGGGGTAGGGTGCGGCGTAATCGTTGAGCGGTGCGCCACCAAACGCCACGTCCGGCTGATCTTCAAGGGTCATCCACTGGCGGGCGTTGTCAAGGTTCTGCATGAAGTTGCGCGAACTGAATGACCCAATTCCCGCGAGGCTGTGCCAGTTTGCCTCGATGTAGTTGATGGGGTTATGCGCGGTGCGGTAGGTCGGTCCGCGCACTTCGAGATGCAGGTGCGGGCGTGAATCGCAGGTCACGTCCGGGTCTCCGGAAAGGGCGACGACTTCGCCCTGTGAAACGAATTGCCCTCGTGTAAGCTGCGGGCGTTCAAGCAGGTGTCCATACAGCACGATCACGCCAACCTGATCGTGGCGAATCAGCAGATTGTGCGGTCCAGAGCCAAAACCAAGATCGTCTACATAATCGACTACGCCGTCTGCCATGGCGATGAGCGGGGTTCCGCAGGGCATGGAAATGTCGATGCCGAAATGCAGTCGTTGTCCTGCTTCGTACCAGTCGCGCCCGCGCACGAACGCGCCAACCGTGTTGCCATAGGGCTGACCAAAGAGCCACGTCGAAGGACCCGGCGGCGCGTCCACCGGAAAGATGAAGGGTTTTGAAGGTGCTTGTGCGTTGGTAGGGGTGAGGGCGACGCAAAAACAGATGCTCAAAAACGCGATTATTCGCTTCCAGTACATGAATGAACCTCAGTCTAGCTTTGGTGCGGCGGCATTTTTACCACAACTGCCATATAGTCCACAATTTGACGGTCTGTGCGAGACTATGTAATCTTTTCGTCAGTGAGCATAACATTGGATTTGTCGTGGAGAGTTTGTGATGGCACTCAATCCCCAACGCACGGTAGACGAACTGAAGGACTTACGCGCCCGTACCGGCAATGCCGACGGAGCGCAGCGCGTGGCTTTTACCGAAACATGGGATACCGCGCGAGCATGGCTTCGGGAGAAACTTGAACAACTGCCCGTCGAGATTGAAACTGACGAGGCGGGCAACGTGTGGGCGACCTTGCGCGGCGCATCCGACAAAGAACTGCTTATTGGCGGGCATATGGACTCCGTGCCCAACGGCGGTTGGCTCGATGGCTGTCTGAATGTGCTGGCAGGGTTGGAAGTCCTGCGCCGCATTGCCAGCGAAGGCACGCCGCCGGTCACGGTTCGTCTGGTCGATTGGGCGGATGAAGAAGGGGCACGGTTTGGGCGCAGTCTGTTTGGTTCCAGCGCCGCCAGCGGATCGATGAATCCTGACGATTTGCGCGACCTCACCGATAAGCAGGGCATCAAACTGGTGGATGCAATCGCCAAATACGGTCTAAACCTCGATACGGTGAAGCAGTCCAACAAACAGTTGAAGAACGCGAAGGCGTATCTTGAACTGCACATCGAGCAGGGACCCGTGCTGGAAAGCATGAATTTGCCGCTCGGTGTGGTGCTGGGGACGTTCGGCGTCGAGCGTCATGGCATTCGTTTCACCGGACAGTCGGCACATGCGGGTAGCACGCCGATGAACCAGCGCCGGGATGCGCTCGGCGCGGCGGCAAAACTGGCGCTGGAAATCCGCGAGATCGCCAAGCGTCATGGCGGGGTTTGTACAGTTGGAAGTGTCGTGACCAAACCCGGCATCGTTACGGCGGTGGTGGGACAGTGCGACATCACGCTCGATCAACGGCATTTGAACGCTGAATCGCTGGCAAAAATGCTGCAAGAGGCGAAAGATGCCAGCGAGCGCTTTGCCAAGGAAGAAAACGTCGGTGTGGAGTGGAGCCGCCTCTGGCAGATTCACCCGATTCTGTTCAATCAGGATTTGATCGAAATGGCGGACGAAGCCGTGCGCGAGACGGCGGGCACTTCGCACCGTTTGCCAAGTGGTCCGCTGCACGATGCCGCTGAAGTCGCGCGGGCAGGCATACCGACAGTGATGCTGTTTGTTCAGAGTCTGCGTGGGCTGTCTCATGCCAAAGAGGAAGACACCAAAGAAGAACACATTGCCATGAGCGTCGAGGCGCTGGATAAACTGGCGACTAAGGCAATGCGCTGGGTTGCCGCGCAGTAGTTCGCGGTTCGCAGGCAAATCGCTTGAACGGCGCACTCACGTGGGTGCGCTGTTTTGTTTAAGCCGAGTGTGCCCCAAACGTGGGGCGTCCCTCAATTCCCAAAAATTCCCAATCATAGTAGTATGGCTTCCTGAGTTGATTGTTTTGCTTTGGAGGCACATACGTGGAACCCAGCTATCGTAAGCATCTTGAGGATCGCAAGCGCCGCACGTTGATTATGAACGGTGCGATTCTCGACTCTGCACTTTCCCAGAACCTGCTCAGTATTGTCTTTCTCAACACGCCCGAAGGCATTTCGGCGTTTGGTGATGCCCTCGCCGCCAAATGGCCCGCGCTTATCGACATGGGCGCAACTTATGGAACGGCATTCATTGACTCCACCCGTCCAGACGTTGGGCTGGCGAGAGGCGAAGGCGCAAACCTCGTTACCGTCTCGATGGTCGCGCGGCTTAGTGAAGTCTTGAATTGGCTCGACCTGAGCAAGATTCACCCGATTCTGGCACAGGCAGTTCAACGACGCGTGTTGTCGCTGTTCGAGGGGGCGCTTTTCCTGCGTTTTCCCGCCAACGATGCGGGGCGAAATCTTGGCAAATATTGCGTCAACGAGCAGGGTGAAATACAGGTTTTCTGCTATCCCGATGATGATCCCATTCTGGCGTATCTGCGCCAGACGCACGGGATCAACTATTACGAAGTGCGGTCATCCAACATCACCGGATCGCCGGAAGAACCGTTTGCCCCCGGCGCTGTGGAATATGCCTGCGCCATTGCCGCCCCAGTCGTGGCTGTCAGCAGCTTTGAAGCGTTAGAGGCGCAGATCATCGATCAAGCGTTGCACAAACAAGGGCTTATCAACCAGATGCGGCGCAAACGGTTCGGCTCATTTCCGATTGTGCGTTTTGCCGAACATAAAGGGGATGCTTCTGAGCGTCCCGTCGTGGCGATCACCCGTGCAGGAAACACCAGCCCGGATACGTTAACCCGCTACGTCAAAGGGGTGTTTCCAGAGGCGCTGGTCGTTTATGAGGAAGAAAAACGGAGTCATACGCGGCATGAGTACGAGTCGCCTTACACCGATCCAAAGGACATCCAGAAAGACCTGATTCGCGCAGCCCGCGATGTGAGCGTTTTCGACGTGGAAGAGGATGCTCAACCACTCTGAGCAAGGCGTATATGTGGAGAGGGGCGCTTCACGATGCGCCCCTCTCTTATGAATGCTAGAGATACCGTGCGCTTGCCATACCCACCAGCGCGACAATCATCAAAATGAAACTGACGCGCGAGTGTGAACCAAGTTCCTGAGCACGTTCACGCAGCGCCGATAAACCGTCGGCACTGATGGGTTGCTCTCCATCCGGCACGTGTTGAACCAGAGCCTCGCCCAGTGCGCGGGTTGCGCGTCCGGTGACGGAACCGCCGTGAATAGTTGCCGCAATGCCGGAGAGTGCCCCGATTCCCAGTACGATGTTGCCAAGTGTCGTGAAGTGGGTGTGCGCTCCAAGTGCGTACATGATGATGCCTGCGAGTGTCGTCAAACCCGCGACGATGGCAAACGTTTTGGGATAGGGTGTGCGCGTCATCAGGCTCTTGAGGAAGCGCAGCCCACTATCGCCCGCACCGGCAACCGCAGGCACGATGTAGAAGGTCGTCGTAAGCCCCAAACCGACCCAAACGACGGACGAAACAATGTGAATGAGTCGCAGCGCACCGAAGATAATGTCCATCAGCTTACTCCTTTAAAGTGTCAGTAGATAAGCAATCAGATCTGCGATTTCCTGCGGGGTGAGGCGTTGAGCGTATTGATTATACATACTGTTGCCGAACCCGCTGACCAGATACGCCGCAGGCTGAACGATGCTGACGTGGGTATATTCCTGTGCAGATAGGTCGCTTACTCTCGTTTCGGCAGTTTCCCCGAACCCTTGCAAAGAGGGACCGACCAGCACCGTCCCATCCAGCGTGTGACAGGTTGAGCAGGCTGGCGCTCCATTGATCGACTGCGTGAACAATTCCGCACCGCGTTCAGCGTTGCCTTCCGGCAAATCGGTTAACGCCGCTGAAGACGTTGTGCAACCTGCCAATATGAGCAGCGCCATCATCCCTATAACTATGATTCGCATAGGACTCCTCTCGTGTGTACAACACCTAGTACGGGAACACGGTGCAAACTGTTTTAAAACCTGAACGAAAGTACAGTGATCGTGACTCGCCGACTTACACTATTCCATATCAATCGTTTGCATCAATCGCGCGACGACGCTGGCGAGTTGTTTTAGTTCCTGTTTATGCACGCTGGCGAGTTGTCTCAGGATTTCCGAGCCGTGTGGGGTGAGTCTCACGTAAACCCGACGGCGATCATCGCTTGCGGTTTCGCGCTGTACCAGATTTTGCTGGACGAGCCGATTCACCAACCCGACGGCGCTGTGATGGCGAATCTGAAGCTGTTCGGCGATTTCGCCCACCGTCACGTATTCGCGCTGTGGAAATCCTTTGATCGCCAGCAGCGCCTGATGCTGCTGTGGTGACAAGCCGACTTGTTTAGCGGCATCCTCACTAAAGCGGAGAAATAGGCGTAGCTGTCGGCGGAATTCCGCCAATGCCTCATATTCCGCTTTGGTGATCTCTTGCTTGCTGGTTTGTGCTTCCATCCCCATATTCCTGTACTCCACTTGAGTCGTAATGCTAACCCATATCGGCTCTTGTTTTATATCGCAGTGCGATATAAAATGCGGCGGTGATGTAACCCCAAAGGTCGAAAACAATCATGAATCCACAAAAGAAAACGTCCTTCAGTCTGAAGGCGGAGACTGCGTCTGCGGATTTTCGCCTCTTGCCTATCTCGCTGCTTGCCGCCGGAATCGGCATTGCAGGGGGATTTATCGCTTTCGCGCTGCTCAAGTTGATAGCGCTGATTTCAAACGCGGTGTTTTTCCAGAGGCTGTCTACGGCTGAAGTGCGCACGCTGGCAGATCACACGTTGGGCATCTTGGTCGTCATTGTGCCCGTCATCGGTGGTCTGATTATTGGTGCGCTGGGGAAATATGGTTCCCCTAAGATTCGCGGACACGGCATTCCGGAAGCGATGGAATCGGTGCTGACCAATCGCAGCCGGATTTCACCGCGTGTCGCCATCTTGAAACCTCTGTCGGCGGCGCTGGCAATCGGAACCGGGGGACCCTTCGGCGCGGAAGGTCCAATCATTCAAACCGGTGGGGCATTCGGCTCACTGATTGGTCAAATCATTCATGTGACCGCTGCTGAACGCAAGGTCTTATTAGCAAGTGGGGCAGCCGCAGGCATGGCGGCGATTTTCAACACCCCCATCGCCGCCGTGATTCTGGCGATTGAACTCCTGTTGTTTGAATTCAAGTCGCGCTCCTTCATTCCACTGGTGATCGCCAGCACGCTGGCGACGGCAACGCACTTCCAATTGATCGGACGCGAGCCGATGTTTGAAATTGGCGTGTTGGACTTTGGCATTCCGACAAATCTGCCTTTTTATCTGATCCTCGGATTGATTTGTGGTGGGGCAGCCGTCTTTTTCACCAAAGCTCTCTACTGGTTTGAGGATCAGTTTGAACGCCTGCCGATTGATTCCATGTGGCATCCGGCGATTGGCGGGCTTGCCTTAGGCATCATCGGGCTGTTCATGCCGCGCGTTCTGGGTATCGGCTATGACACGATCTCCGAGATTTTGAACAGCAGTTTGCCCCTCACACTCCTACTTGGGTTGATGGTCTTCAAGAGTCTGGCGTTGTTCGTCGCGATTGGATCGGGCACTTCAGGCGGCTTGCTCGCGCCGATGTTCATGGTAGGGGCGGCGCTTGGCGGTTCATTCGCGCTGATCGTCAATCAGATCGTACCGGGGGCGTCGCTTTCTCCGGGTGCGTGTGCGCTGGTCGCGATGGCGGCGTTTTTTGGCGCTGCCTCACGCGCGACCTTCACTTTTATCATCTTTGCGTTCGAGATCATTCAAGACTATCATGCGATTTTGCCGTTAATGCTCGTCTCGGTGATTGCTGATGGCGTGGGATTGTACCTGATGCGTAACTCGATCATGACCGAGAAGTTGGCGCGGCGCGGTCTGCCTATCCACCATGAGTACGAGCCGGACATCCTGCAACAGCTTCTGGTCAGGGATGTGATGGACAGCAACCCGCCGACGGTTCCCGGAACCATGTTGCTCAAAGAGCTTGCGGATCGAATCGCACAGGGTGATCCACTACTGACACGGCATCAGGCGATTCCGGTTCTCGGCGAAGATGGCAAAGTCGTCGGGATCATTACGCGCGGCGATGTCTTGCGCGGGCTAGAGCAAAGCGACGAGGAGAATGTAACGGTCATGGAAGCTGCCAGCAGCAATCTGCTTGTGACCTATCCAGATGAACCCCTCTACGAAGCCGTTACCACTATGCTCAAGAATGATATTGGGCGGCTTCCGGTGGTCAGTCGGGAAAATCCGCAAAAGCTGATCGGCTATCTTGGGAGGGCGGCGGTTCTACAGGCACGCTTGCGCCGCATCAGCGAGGAAAACGTGCGTGAGCCGGGGTGGATCGGACGCCCTGCGTGAATCACAAAGGACGGGAGTTCCAGCATCCCGTCCTTTTTCTACCCGCTTCTTGCAACCGGGTTATATCACCTCGGTCTCAAGATTCTTCGCCTGCTCGATGTACTCAAGGCTCTGGTGACGGAAGTAGGTGTTGTACAACTCGGCGTAATGCCCGCCCTGCGCCAGTAGCTGCTCGTGGTTGCCTTCCTCGATGATCTTCCCCTCGCGCAGCACGATAATGCGATCCGCATTCTTGATCGTGGAGAGACGGTGGGCGATGACGATGGACGTGCGGTTTTCCAACACCTTGTCCAACCCTTCCTGAATCAACGCCTCAGTCAACGGGTCAACGCTCGCCGTCGCTTCGTCGAGGATGAAGATCGATGGGTTTTGCAGCAGCACACGCGCCAGCGCCACCAACTGCCGCTGTCCCATCGAGAGGCTTGAACCACGTTCGCCCACCTGCGTTTCCAACCCCTGCGGCAGCGACGCAATCCAATCGCCACCCCCGACCTGATTGGCAGCCGCGATGACTTCCTCGTCAGTCGCGGTGGGCTTGCCGTAACGGATATTTTCCATCACCGTGCCATCAAAGAG
>DATGQJ010000740.1:0-5196 GCA_035304265.1 Oceanobacillus sp. | reverse complement strand
GAAGTACCACATGCTTTCCTCTGTTCATATGATTCACATGAAATGATCTCTATAATGTTGGGGGAAGAAACAGTACACTTCATCTGACACGATTATAAAGTCGTCCCACTGATTGTATTGTTAAAGGATAATAGAAACGATATGCAACTCTCTGGTGTCCTTGATCTGCTGCGCAACACCACAATCTACCGCGATTTACTGGATCAACTGCGCAAAAATGGATCGGGAAGCGCGGTGGCGCTTGGCGTGCTGCGCTCTGCCCGCCCTTACGTGCTTGCCGCGCTCACGCAGGATTGGAATGCACCTGTCATCTATATCACCGCACGAGTAGATCGCGCTTACAACGTATCCGAGCAGCTACCCGTCTGGCTGCCCCAACGTGAAATCATGCGCTTTGCCGAGCCTGCTCCGCTGTTTTATGAACGTTCCGCCTGGACAGAATCGTCTATCCGCAACCGGATTCAGACGCTTGCCGCACTCACGCACGAAGTCGCGCAGCATCCGCTGGTCGTCACGTCGGCGCGGGCGCTGATGCAGCGGACGATGCCCGTCAACCAGTTCCGTGAGCGAATGCTTACGCTGGAAGTAGGTCAGCGGTGGTCAGTCGAAAAGCTGCTCAACCAGTGGGTACAGCTTGGTTACGACGCGACGACCATGGTGGTCGAAACCGGCAAATTCACGCGGCGCGGTGGCATCTTCGATATTTTCCCCGTCGCGCTGGATCGTCCGCTGCGTATCGAGTTCTTCGACGACGAAATCGACAGCATTCGTTATTTCGATCCGGCGACACAGCGATCCACCGAACGGCTGCAACGTGCGCTCATCACTCCGGCGCGTGAGGCGCTGCCCGAACACACATCTGCGGTAGCGGGGCGTCTCGCCGGTTGGTTCCAGACGCTGCCCGATACCGAGACCGACATGACCAGCCCTCAGGCAGATGCACAAGCGTTGGCGACAGGAACCGCCTTCCCCTTCCTCGAATACTACCTGCCCTACCTCTACGAAACCCCCGTGAGCCTGCTCGACTATGCGCCGCAGGATGCGTTGATCGTGGTCGAAGACTGGGCAGAACTGCGCGATACCGTTGCCGGAATTGAAGAAACAGCAGCGCAATCTCGTGAAGAAAAACTGGCGTCCAAGTTGATTGCGCCCGATTACCCTCTGCCTTATGTGACGTGGGACTCACTGGCTGAGGCGATCAACAGCCGCCGGGTTGTCCACATGGCGCAGGCTGAAGCAGAAGAGGCATCGGGTTTGTTTCGCGGCGTGCTCTCACCGGAAAATCGTTTCGGCGGGCAGTTAAAAGCCATGCTGACCCACATTCGTGGTCTGCGTAATCAGAATGACCGTGTAATCGCCGTGACCGCGCAGGCAGCAAGGCTCACCGAACTCTGGCAGGAGCAGGAATCCGCCATCGTCACCCACACCAGCGACGTGACCGAACCGCCCGAACGCCGCTCGGTCATCTTCGTAGACGGCGTACTGCACGAGGGCTGGCGACTGCGCACAGGCGACGGCGAAACCCATCTGTTCACCGATGCCGAAATCTTTGGCTGGAGCAGACCAGAGCCGCGCCGCCGCAAGACCGTCCGTAAAGCGCGAACCCCCGAAAATGCTTATGCCGACATGCGCGAGGGCGATTACGTCGTCCACAGCGATTACGGCGTTGGACGCTTTGCCGGGCTGCGCCGCCGGACGCTCGAAGGCGTGGAACGCGAATATCTGGTGTTGGAATACGCCGGAACTGACGCGCTGTACGTTCCCATCCATCAGGCGGATCGGCTGACGCGCTACGTCGGTCCCGACGATAAACCACCAACCCTGAATCGTCTCGGTCAGGCGGATTGGATTCGCATCAAGAGCAAGGCGGAGAAAGCCGTCGAAGAGGAAGCGCGTGAGTTGCTTGCCCTTTACGCCACTCGCGCCGCCGTCACCCGCCCGCCGTTCAGCCCTGACACGCCGTGGCAGCACGAACTGGAAGCCTCGTTCCCTTATATCGAGACCGAAGATCAGTTGAAAGCGGTACGCGCAGTCAAAGCCGACATGGAGCGCCCACACCCGATGGATCGCCTGATCTGCGGCGACGTGGGCTACGGCAAAACCGAAGTCGCCCTGCGTGCCGCCTTCAAAGCGGTGCTCGATGGCAGGCAGGTTGCCGTCCTCGTACCAACCACGATTCTCGCGCAGCAGCACTACGAAACCTTCAGCCGCCGCCTTGCCCCCTTCCCAGTAAAGGTCGAAGTGCTCTCACGTTTCCGCACCAAAGCGCAACAAAATGAAACCTTGAACCGGTTGGCAGACGGACAAATCGACATCATCATTGGAACACACCGCCTGCTGCAAAACGACGTGACCTTCAAAAATCTCGGTTTGCTCGTCATCGACGAGGAACAGCGATTTGGCGTCAAACATAAAGAGCATTTCAAGCGCCTTCGTGCTCACGTGGACGTACTCACGCTCACCGCCACCCCAATCCCGCGCACGATGTACATGAGCCTGACCGGAGTGCGCGACATCAGCATGATTCAAACCGCGCCGGAAGATCGTTTGCCTGTCACCACCCATGTGGGTCCGTTCGATGAGCGGCTGGTACGTCAGGCGGTGCTGCGCGAAATGGAGCGTGGTGGACAGGTGTTCTTCGTCCACAATCGCGTGCAGACCATCGAATCCGCCCGTGAGCGCGTGCAGGAAATTGTGCCGGAAGCGCGGATCGTCGTCGCGCACGGGCAAATGGACGAGCACCAACTTGAAACGGTCATGGAACAGTTTGGCAACGGCGAGTACGACGTGCTGGTTTCCACCTCAATTATCGAAAGCGGGTTGGACATTCCCAACGCCAACACCCTGATCGTAGATCGCGCTGATTGGTTCGGGCTTGCGCAGTTGTATCAACTTCGCGGGCGTGTAGGACGCAGCGCACAGCAGGCATATGCTTACATCTTTCACCCGCCTTCCAATCGTCTGACCGAAGAAGCCCGCGCACGATTGGAGACGCTCACCGAATACGCCGATCTCGGCTCCGGCTTCCAGATCGCCATGCGCGACCTTGAATTACGCGGGGCGGGGGACATCCTCAGCACGCGCCAAACCGGACACGTCGCCGCCATTGGCTTACATCTTTATACCCAGATGCTGGCGCAGGCAGTCCGCCAGTTGAAAAGCGAAACCATGCCCGGTGAAACGCTGCCGCCAGCGCCGCCGATTAGCCAGAATACGGTGCTGATCGACCTGCCGATGCCTGCCTACCTGCCCACAGACTGGATACCGGAGATGGCGTTGCGTCTGCAAATCTACCGTCGCATTGGAGGTCTCTCCACATTGGACGAAGTACGGGCAATGCGCGACGAACTAATAGATCGCTTCGGGGCGCTGCCCGCCGCTGTCGAAGGAATGCTCTATCAAATCGAGGTGAAGCTACTCGCGCAAAGCGCAAACGCCAGCGCCGTCCTCAGCCGGGATGGGAAAATCGAAATCAAACTGCCCTATCTTGTGGAAGTCAATCGCAGTCAGCTTGCTGCACAACTTGGCGAAGATGTGCGAGTGACTCGCACCGCCGTCGAAATCCAGCCCGTCGGCGGAGAATGGCGTGATCGCCTGCTCGAAGTGCTGATCGCCTTAAGCCAGAGCGTTCACGAGGCGACAGGGATTTGATTCATGTGAGATATTTCCATTGTCATAAAGTCCCCAATATAATATGGGGATAAAGTACAATAGTGACGGGGAAAACCCTTGTGACGACGAGGCTCAAGGATGTCATGAGCACGCTGTTTCAGTCGCCCCCAACGCAACCGCCCTCTAAACCAGCAAATCCAACACTCATCCTAATCACAATGGTCGTTTGCACCATTGCGATACTCTCGTTTTTTCTATTCTACAATTTCGTCATGCCGCAAGCTCCATCCCGGCTTGAACGTCCCAGTGAGGCGTTGATTGATGAAGTGCCCATCTGGTCAACGGTAGCGTCGTTTCCATTACCGTTCATGCAAAACCCGCAAACCGTTGCAGCCCTGATTATTCTCTTTACAGCAGCGGTTTTCGCCTTCTACGGACTGGCTGCATATCTTTCGCTTAAATTTCAACTGCCGCGCGTATGCCGTTGGCTGATCCCTGCTGCCGCCGCGTTCTTCTCATTCCTCAGTATCTGGGCGCTACCGACGGTGAACTCAGATATTTACTACCACATCATGCAGGCGCATATTGCGCTTTTTCACAACCAGAATCCTTACTACGTGAGCACCCTCGAATTTCCAACCGATCCGCTCTATATTTACGTCAGCCAGCCATATAGACATCTGGTTTCGGTGTATCCTACTGCGTGGACGATCTTCACCATCATCCCCACACTGTTATCCGGTTCTGAGCCGGTGGCGAATCTGCTTGCGCTCCGATTCACGCTCTGGCTTTTCAATCTCGCCAATATCGTGTTAGTCGCACAGATTCTACGCAGGCTAAATCCTCAACTTCAACTCACAGGCATGATCCTTTACGGATGGAATCCCATCATCGCCGTGCTAGGACAAAGCAAGCCGGATACGATAATGGCTTTTTTCCTTCTGGCAGCCTGTCTTTTACTCATTCTCAATCATGCGTCGCTTGCGATTGTCGCCCTGACCCTCTCTGCGTTGGTCAAGCTCATTACTCTGCCTTTAGTGCTTGCATTCATTTTATGGCAGGGGATACACCGTAACTGGCGGGGAACCTTGACCAGTACACTCATCGCAGGGTTCACGACGCTGATGCTTTATGCGCCCTTTCTTCAGGAACCCGGCTTAGTCCTTCGACATCTAGAGGAAGTGAATCGAGGCGCTTCCGCATTTCCAAGTGGGATTCGTCTCATCCTCATAGCCGCCTTCTTCATGGTTTTGCTTTATAGCACCTTCAAGGGAAACACCATCCAGAATCGGCTACACGGGTGGACAATCATCATGCTCTATTTCGCTATCTTCTTCACTACACCCGTGAATTCGTGGTACTTAATATCGCTGATTGCGCTGGTGAGCATCACGCCTTCCCTACCGATGATCTGGATGGCTGTACCGATTTCCGGCTTCTCATTTTTCTTGAATTCGTGGGAAATTACGTCGAGCGATACTTTTCGTCTCCCCGCTTTATTGCCTTCGCGGGCAAGTATCTACGTGATCCTGACAGGTATCGTCGCCATCAGCATCATTCTGGTGATGGCGCGGCGGCTTCGCA
>DATGQJ010000739.1:0-4494 GCA_035304265.1 Oceanobacillus sp. | reverse complement strand
GTGGTCAACTGGGAAGAGGTTGCCCGTCGTTACGCGGCGCGGTAGTTTCTATCTGCAAGGCTCTGAAACGCGGTACATGGGAATGTACCGCGTTTTGTTTTGGCGGCGTGTGACAACCCTCCTTTTTCTGTTTGTCACCTGTAACCTGATTGCCTTTGTCTCAAAAAAACGGGGTACAATCGCCCTGTTGCGGTTTATGAATCAAGGAATCTACGATGACTGAGTTTCGAATTGAAAAAGACTCGTTAGGCGAGGTGAAAGTCCCTGCAAATGCCCTGTATGGCGCACAGACCCAGCGGGCAGTTGAGAATTTCCCGGTGAGCGGACTCAAGCCCTATCCCGCGTTCATCTGGTCGATGGTGATGATCAAGCGGGCGGCGGCGGAAGTCCATCTCGATCTCGGCTTGCTGGATGAGAAGATGGCACGTGCCATCATGCAGGCGGCGGACGAGATTCTGGCAGGGCAGCACATCGATCAGTTTGTGGTCGATCCGTTTCAGGCGGGCGCTGGCACGAGCCACAACATGAACACCAATGAAGTGATCGCCAACCGCGCCAACCAGATTCTGGGTTTCGGGCTGGAAGACAAAAACAAGCCAGTGAACCCCAACGATCACGTCAACATGGCGCAGAGCACCAACGACACCATCCCGACGGCGATCCGGTTGGGCGCGTTGTGGCGGTTGGATGAACTGATCGCGTCGCTGCGCAATCTGGCGGATGCCTTCGCTGAAAAAGCGCGGGAATGGGATGACATCGTGAAAAGCGGGCGCACCCATTTGCAGGATGCTGTCCCCGTGCGTCTGGGGCAGGAAGTGGGCGCATGGGCAAAGGCGATCTATCGCTGCATCGAGAAGATCGAAGCGGCGGCGGAAGGATTGCGACGGCTTGGTATTGGCGGCACGGCGACGGGGACGGGTTTGAACGCACACCCGGAATATCACAAGCGCATGGTCGCCAAACTGAGCCAGTTAAGCGGCTTGAAACTGTACGAGTCGGACGATCTTTTTGAAGGGATGCAGTCACATCAGGACGCGGTCTTCTTCTCCGGTGCGCTGCGGACGGCGGCGCAGGAACTTTCGCGCATTGCCAATGACACCCGCCTGCTTTCGAGCGGTCCGACGACGGGACTGGCGGAAATTACCTTCCCGCCCGTGCAACCGGGATCGTCAATCATGCCGGGGAAGGTGAATCCGGTGATGGCGGAAATGCTGAACATGGCGATGTTCCACATCATCGGCTGCGATCAGACGGTGCTGCTGGCGGCACAGGCAGGACAGCTTGAACTGAACGTGATGATGCCGATCATCGCGCACAATTTGTTCGAGGCGATGCACGTGATGATTGGCTCGGTCAATGCCTTCACCGAGCGCGGGGTGCGCGGGCTGGTGGCGAACCGCGAACGCGCCGAGGGCTGGCTGGCGCGAAATCCGATTCTGGTGACGGCGCTCAATCCGATTATCGGCTACCAGAAGGGCGCGGAAGTGGCGAAGAAATCGCTTGCCGAAAACCGCAGCATCAAAGAGATCGTGGTCGAACTCGGTTACATGACGCCTGAGGAAGCAGATCGGGCGCTGGATGCGCGGAAGATGACCGAGGGCGGCATTCAGGGAATTGCCGCTGGAGGTTAAGCAAGCCTCAAGCCACAGATTCATTCATCGTGTTGCATGATTATTAAAAGGGCGGCGGAACTACCGCCGCTCTCCTGTTCTCTGGCATGGCAGTATTCGCAAACGTTTGAGGATTGAAACCATTTACGCTATACTGGCGTGCTGTAATTATTGGACGGGCAGTTCTACCCTCCATGCAAGGCAAACGGTTTGGCTACGCGACGGCTAGGTAAATATGAGGTTGTAGAGCGATTAGGTCGTGGGGGCATGGCGGAAGTTTACCGCGCCTACCACGTCAGCCTTGATCGCTACGTGGCGATCAAGGTGCTTCATGCATTCCTCGCCGACGACCCTGAATTTAAAACCCGCTTTGAAAAAGAAGCGCGTAATATCGCTCGGCTCAAGCACAACAATATCGTGCAGGTATACGACTTCGAGAACGAGCCGGAGTCGGAAAGTTACTACATGGTGATGGAGTTGGTCGAAGGACCGACTCTCAAAGAACTGCTGTTCAACCTGAATGAGCAGGGCACGTTGATGCCTCTCAAAGAGGCGCTGCGAATCGTGCGTGAGGCGGCAAGTGCGCTGGCATACGCGCACGGGCAAAGCATGATCCACCGCGACGTGAAGCCCGCGAACCTGATGTTGGATCGGGACAACCGCGTGGTGTTGACCGACTTCGGCATCGCCAAAATCGTGACGGGCGTGCAGTTTACGGCAAGCGGTGGCATGGTCGGCACGCCTGCTTATATGGCTCCTGAGCAGGGTTTGGGCGAGGCGGGTGACGAACGCTCCGACCTGTATTCACTCGGCGTGATTTTGTTCCAACTGGTGACGGGGAAACTGCCGTATGACGCGGAAACACCGCTGGCAGTCATTCTCAAGCACTTGAACGAGCCGATTCCGTCCGCGCGGAGCCTGAATCCGAACCTGCCGGAATCGATTGACCGCATTATCCTGCAACTGATGGCGAAAGACCCGGATGATCGCTACCAGTCGGCTGCCGAACTGATTGCCGATCTGGATCGCGTGGAGCGGGGAGAAGTCGTCACCTTCAGAGATGTGGGCGAGGTGGTCGTCAAAGAAGAACCGGACGAGATGGATACCCGCGACCTGACGCCGCTTTCTAAAGAAGTGCGTGCGGCGAAGGCGATGCAGGAACGGCGTCGTACTGAACGGAGCACCCCGGCACGCGGCGCACCACCGCGAAACCGTTTTCCAATCTGGTACTGGCTGATATTCGGCGGCATTATCGTCGTGGGTGCGGCGCTGTTTCTCTTGAGCGACAGCGCAAGCCCGCTGCTTGCTTTTCTGAGTGGGAGCAACACGCCAACGCCCACTCCAACCGTTGAAGAAACGCCAACCGAGATTGAGACCACGGTAGAGGTGTTGCCGCCGACCAGCACGGACACCAGTACCCCAACGGACATACCAACAGACACGCCAACGGTTATCCCGACGGATACCGTTCGATTTACCGACACCCCATCACCACTGCCGCCGACACGGACACCCAGCTATACGCCCACGTGGACGTTTACGCCGTCGGACACGCCGACATCCACATATACGCCTTCGGTGACGCCAACGCCGTCAATTACGCTGACGCCGACCTTCGACGTGACGCTGACGCTGCTGCAAGCGACGCTGTTCTTCGAGCAGCAGACTGCGACGATTGCGGCGTGTGATTTCGACTACCGCATCGTCGATCAAGTTCCGGCAGACGGCGAATTCTATCTTGCGGGACGACCATACACCCGTGAGATCACGCTGCAAAATACGGGGACGTGCGCGTGGGAACGCAACACGGCGTTGATCTTTGTCAGTGGCGAGAGCTTGAACGCAACCCCGCCATATTTCTTCATCCGTGAGCGGGTGAACGTGGGGGATACGACGACGATTACGTTTGTTGGACGCACGCCGAATTCCGCCTGCCGTCAGGATAATCAGGTGGTCATGTGCGTGGGTGTGTGGGAACTGCGCACGCCCGGACAAATTCTGATCGGCAGTCAGCCGATCCGCATTCGCGTGAACGTTTACGAGGGGGGATGAGTTGGATCGGCAGCAGGCATGGACATTGATGACCGAGTGGACGCAGAGCGAGTCGCTGCGACGGCACATGCTGGCTGTCGAGGCGGCGATGCGGGCTTACGCACCGCGCTTCGGCGGCGATCCGGACGTGTGGGGCGTCACTGGATTGCTGCACGATTTCGACTATGAACGGCATCCTGACATCAGCACCGTTGGGCATCCTGTGGTGGGGTCGGGCGTGCTGCGTGAACGTGGCGTTTCAGAAGAAGTTATCCGCGCAATCTTGTCCCACGCCGAAGAAATCACCGGGGTTGCGCCGACAACGCCGATGGAAAAAACGCTGGTTGCCGTTGATGAACTGACGGGATTTTTGATTGCGGTGGCGCTGGTGCGTCCCTCGAAGAGCATTCTGGACGTTGAACTCAAAAGCGTGAAGAAGAAGTGGAAAGATAAGCTGTTCGCCGCGCCCGTCAACCGTCAGGAAATCGAACATGCGGCAGAGGCACTCGGCGTTCCGCTGGACGAGCATATTCAGATTGTGCTGGATGCGATGAAGGCAAACGCGGCAGCGCTAGGACTGGAAGGCGCGGCGCAAGGGCAGTAAAGTAACGTCAGTAGATAAGGATTTTGAGTTCAAGCAACCTCACCCCCAACCCCCTCTCCACTTCGTGGAGAGGGGGAGTCGAGCGAAGCGAGACGGGGATGAGGTGAATGCGGGGACGCGCGTTGTTCATCCCTGTCGGCGCAAGCCCCCATAGACATCTTGCGCTGCTCTTGGCTCGGCTGGTTTTGTGCCCTGTCGGAAATATCCGTAAGTGGCAGCCAGCGGAATGGCGAACAGTACCAGCAAAGC
>DATGQJ010000738.1:0-6139 GCA_035304265.1 Oceanobacillus sp. | reverse complement strand
CAGCATCCGCACCTCGCCGATGGCGTCGGCGGCGATAAGTTCGCGCACTTTCGCCATTACGGGGGTGAAGCGCGTCCACATGGCTTCCATCAGGAAGTGGCGCAGTTCACGGGCGCGGTTGATCGCTTTTCGCGCCTGCTCCGCGTTGAGCGCAAACGGCTTCTCACAAATCACTGCCTTGCCCGCTTCCAGACATAAGATCGTATTTTCGGCGTGCATCGGGTGCGGCGTGCCGATGTAAATCGCATCCACGTCGGGATCATTGGCAAGCGCCTCGTAGCTGGCATAGCGGCGGGGGATGTTGAATTCGTCTCCAAATTTGTCGGAAGACTCCTGCGAGCGCGAGCCGACGGCAACCAGTTCGGCGTCTTCCAGAACACTCAAGCCCCTTGCAAATTGATGCGCGATATTTCCCGTGCTGAGGATGCCCCAACGGATTTTATTGGACATAATGACTCTCCCGAAATAAGCCTGTAAGAATCAGCTTTCGCCCTTGCGAGCAAGGGACGCAGCAGCGTAAAAGTACGATTGGACGATGAAACAGGTTTTCGCTATACAGAGTGCAGCGTGAGGTGCTTCCCCGTCATCTCACGCTGCGCTGCGTTTATAACATCACGTATTTGGTAGATCGACTCCGCATTGCCCCTGACTGGTCGGGCAGGTGGCAATGACGACGCCGTTGTAGAGCACGTCGAATTCACTGCCACCCCAGAAAAACACAATATCGTCAGAGCGCCATGCGGTGATTTCAGCACAACCCGGCGGCACAGGCGGCGCTTCAGGATAATCCAGCGGACGGAAACCACCACAGGCGTCCGCCGGGAAAGCTTCCAGATTCAATTCAGGTGTAGCAATCAACCAGTATGCCATGTCTGCGCGGCGGCTGTTTCCGGCGAATGCCAGTGTGCGAATGTCCAGCGCCGTGCCGGAGACATTGGAGATAGTCAGGAAGGTGTTGCCCCAGCGCAGCAGAATATCCACGTCTTCAGGCGTGGCGACGGTTGGGGCTGCAACTGCCGTTGGGACGGATGTTGGAACGAGCGTCGGCGTTTGGGCAGCGGGATTGAAGGGTGAGTTATCGAAACTGGTCAGGGAAATCGAGATGGTTTTTGGCTGCCCGCCGACGTGTTGAACGGTCAGCACGTACTCGGTAGCTGACGGCGGCACGATGAACGCTCCGCCGATCAGTAATGACTGGTAACTGGCGATCACTTCACCGGATTCGGCGTTCGCCAGCGTTACATTGAACTGTCCGTCGAAACCTTCAACGGCTGAGCCGGAGAGCACCTGCACCACCAGCGCACTTTCTGCGTTTCCGGTAAATGTATATTCCCGCTGGGGAGCGCTGTCGCTCATCTGGGTCTGGGTGGGCACGTCGATCACTAGCGGATCACGGCTCACAGGTACAGCGGCAGTTGCCGTTGGACTTGGCGCAAGGTCGCCTTCCAGCAGCGAGAGGGTGAATGCGCCGCGCGTGCCGTTCGCGCCCTGCACCTGCACGATGTAACGCCCATCTTCCGGAATAGTGATTGCGCCACTGACGGTATCCGCTTCCGGTGGGGCGCTGAAGGTTGCCAGCACGGTATTGTCCTCGGTGGCGACCATCAACACGGGTATGAAGTCTTGGCTTGTCGTGACCAGTTGCACTGTCAACACTTGATCCGCTTCCGCGTCGAAGAAGTAGCTTATGACTGAATTAGTCGCTGTAAGGGTGTCGTTTTTGTTCTCGCCAATGGCAATTTCATCAATGCGCTGCGCATGGGTGAGCCGCCCCATCCCCAACAATACCAAGACCAGAGCCAGCAGAAATGTTCGGCGCATGACGGTACTCCCGTGTGAGCGTTCGCAATTACACTATACCCAATATTCTCGCGATGCCAAACATGACTGTAGGGGGAGAACACGCATCAATGCAAATATTTGGAATTACCCTGTGTTATACTGGTTATCAGTTACGTCCCCATATGTTGAGGGAAATGTTATGAATGCGCAGATGGATAAGGTGTCTGAACGGATGCCTACACTTGAGGAATTGATGGTAATGCCGAAAGCCGAGCGCAGCTATTGGTTGCGAAAGGCGGCAGAGATGGCAGAACCTCACTACCGAAATAACCCTGAATGGACAGAGACCTCGGATGCCATTGACCTCTATGAAGAAGACACCACAACAGGGTGAAATCGGGGTAGTAAATTTTGATCCAACGCGCGGAGCGGAAATTAAGAAACCTCGTCCCGCGCTTGTTG
This sequence comes from Oceanobacillus sp., assembly GCA_035304265.1. GTDB lineage: Bacteria > Chloroflexota > Anaerolineae > Aggregatilineales > Phototrophicaceae > Flexifilum. Next base: position 3,895 of record DATGQJ010000738.1, on the reverse strand, counting down.
TCAGCGCAGACGATATAGGCGTGTTGCCGTTACGAATCGTTGTTCCAATCACAAATGGGATGCAAGCCGCAGCAATCTCCCCTGGTTCGTCCCGTTAACCCCTAGCCCGACCAATGGCTTGAAGAAGCCCTCAGGTGCAGACGCCTTTCAAGTGAAGTCTGTTTCCGTAGAGCGTTTTATCGAAAAGCTCGGAAGCGTTACCAGCAGGGAATTTATGCTTGTCATCAAAGCGATTACGCTTTGCCTTGAACCAAGCGAAGAACTCAGCAAGTGACGCTGTCCCTGCTTGCCGGATGGTCGTTGACTTTTCCCGTGACTTGGACTATCCTGAGACAAGGAACAAAACAGTCTTCAAAAGGTGTTTTATGCAAACCCTCGTGATCGGCGCTGGCACAGCCGGACTTGCCGCCGCCCGTGATTTGAAGGACGCGGGACATGCGGTGACGGTGTTGGAAGCGCGAGAGCGAATAGGGGGGCGCGTTTTTACCAATCGCACCTTCTCCCACGCTCCTGTCGAGTTTGGCGCGGAATTCGTTCACGGCGATACCGCACCGACCTGACTCCTCATCCGCAACCTGCGGCTCCGCACGGTTCACTGGCGTAAAACTGACGATTCGCTGGTTCGCCTTGCCGATGGCACGGTGCGAACGATGGCGGATTCACGTCGTCTCTACTCCGACTTCGATATAACGAGGTCGTGGGCGTTGCCTGCTGTCCCGGTAAAGCCAGAAGACGAATCGCTGGAATCGTATCTGCGACGCATCGGCTTTAGCGAGGCGCAGTTGCAATACACGCGCCGTTCGTGGGGCAATGCCGCAGGAGAAGCGATTCATATCCTCAGCACAAAAGCATCGCTGCAAGAGATGGACTTGCTGCCCGTCGAAGTCGATCCGTTTTATGGGGCGACACTGCCCAGCACGGGCGACGGCGATTATCGCATTCTCGACGGTTACAACTGCCTGCACGATGCATTAGCAGAAGGCATCGACGTTCGTCTGAATACGGTGGTCGAAGCGGTGGAATGGGGTTCGCGCCCGGTGCGCGTCCACACCCGCAGCGGCGACGTGTTCGAGGCGGATCGGTTGGTGATCACGCTGCCGTTGGGCGTGCTGCAAGCCGGAAAGGTGCGTTTCTCGCCCGATTTGCCGGATTGGAAGCAGAACGCCATCCACGCGCTGAAGATGGGACCCGCACTCAAGATGGTGTATCGCTTCCGTGAACCCATCGTGCCAGAGGGGATTTGCGCCTTTTACAGCGCCCTGAATCCGCCGATGTGGTGGACGCCGACACCGGAAGGCATCTCCGAGCAGGTATGGCTGGCGTTTGCGACGGGCGATTGGGCGCGTGAACTGCTGTCACTTGGCGAAGAGGGTGCGCTGGCAAAAGGACTGGAAACGCTGCGGGCAGAACTCGAATGCCCGGATTTACAACCAGAAGCAATGCATCTGGTGAATTGGGTGGCAGACGAGTTTTCGCTTGGCGGTTACAGTGCCGTTCCGGTTGGTGCGGAAGCCGCGCGAGGGATACTTGCAAAGCCTGTTGAAGCGGTTTTGTTCTTTGCAGGGGAGGCGACAGCGCCTAACCCCTGGGGTGCGACGGTGCATGGCGCTTATATGAGCGGACGCCGTGCCGCGCACGAAATATTGTCCGAACAGTAGAAAGGTAACATCATGATCGCTCACAAGTATCAATACAAACATAGACCGGAGGATGAACCTTCGCTCGTTGTAGTGAAGCCATCGTCGGCGAAGTACGTCGAGAAGATGGAAAAGCTGCAAATGCTTGTATACAAACCCAAAACGGAAGAGGAAATGGACGGTATTCTGACTGCCGACCACTTCCGCAATCACCTTCGGGTCTTCCCGGAAGGGCAATTCATCGCGGTGGATACCGACACCGACGAGGTTGTCGGCTTGACCGTCTCGATGCGCGTTGATTTTAACCCCGCCGAGCAGTTGCTCGAGAGCTGGAAAGCCACAACCGGCGACGGTTGACTGACCACACATAACCCCAATGGCGAGTGGATGTACGGCGTGGAGTCGTGCGTGCATCCCGATTACCGAGGGCGCGGCGTCGGCAGCAAACTGATGGACGCCCGTTTCGCGGTGCTCCGCAACCTGAATCTGCGCGGCATGATCGCTGGCAGCATGATCATGGATTATCACAAAGTCGCCCACCTGATGACGGCTGAACAATACGTGCATGAGGTGGCGGCTGGGCAGCGCTTTGACACGAACCTGACCAAGCAGCTTCATAAGGGTTTCCGCGTTGTGAACCTGATTCCCGATTACGTTCAGGACAGCCGCACGCTCAACTGGGCAGTGGCAATTCTGTGGGAGAACCCTGACTACAGACCGGAGAAATCGGCGGTGAAGAACGTCGTTCCGGTGCAGTTCAACGTGAAGCTGCGACCTTACCCGCTCGCGGCGGGATCATAGGAGGGAGGTCAGACTGATATGGCAGATGATCAATGCTTTGGGGCGTATGCCCCGGCGTTGTAACAGCGATTAAGTTCGCGTGACATTATCCCAACCTCACCGCCGAGAGCGGCGGTGAGGGTTTATCCAACTTTTATTTCGCTTTTGAGCGAGGAGAAACGCGCGAGATGCGCGAGAGATCATGGATGCGGGGCAAGAGATTATCATCATTCGCAGTCACCCACGTTATGCCGAAGCGATGCAGGCGTTAAGCGAAGCGGTTTACGGTTACGAGGCATCAGAGGAGAACGAGATATTCACCGCAGCGCAGTATCGCCACCATATACAGATATTCCCGGAGGGACAGTTCACGGCGTTGGTAGGCAGGCAGGTCATTGGTCTTACCGTCAGTATGCGGATCGATTTCGATCCCGCCCATCCATTCATCGAGTCGTGGTGGAAAACGGTGAACAATGGCTGGCTGAATCACAAGCCCGATGGCGAATGGATGTATGGTGTGGAAAGCGTGGTACACCCGAACTATCAGGGGCGCGGCATCGGTGGCAAGTTGATGGAAGCGCGTTACGAAACCGCGCGGCGGCTCAACCTGCGGGGTATGGTCGCCGGAAGCGCGTTGGTGAGCTACGCCAAGGTCGCGCATCTGGTATCGCCGGAGGAATACGTGCGCGGCGTGGTCGAAGGGCGCTTCTTCGACAACAACCTGACCAAGCAGTTGCGTAAAGGCTTCAAAGTCGGGGCGCTGATTCCCAATTACGTAGATGATAAAGAGACGCTTGGTTGGGGTGCGGTGATCATCTGGGAAAACCCGGACTATAACCCAACGGCAAAAGTCGCGCGGCGTCGGATCGGGGCGCGGCGCTACCGTATGCCACTACGTCCGCCGTACATGGCGGGCAGTAGTCCGATGCTGTAAGCAGCGTAGACAAAGCGTAGACGAGGCGGCGTGTCACCCACGCCGCTTTTGTTTTATGCTCAAAACGTGCTTGCGTAACCCGTTCGAGGTGATCATGCGCTACCTGCTCACGTTTCTCACACTTCTGCTGATTTCCGCCAGCGCCGCCGCACAGGACGCAACCCCCGAAGGCTGGGAAGTGGTGCAGAGGTGTATCACTGCACCATCCGAACCACCCGAAGGCTGGACATTTGAGGGGACGATTTTCACGTACCGAGGAAGTGTTCACGGTTTTAGAGCCGATTTGCCATCACCATATTACATTGCGTTTGGAAGCGATACTGAATTTGGTGGAGCAGGAACATTCTCTCCAGATGGTCGGTGGTACGCTCTACCGAGAGGTCGTACCCGCAGAACTGATACATCTTTTGCAATTTATCGCGTGATTGAAGAAGTTCGTGTAATTTCGACAATACCTGATCGTACTATCGTTGACATTCCTTGGTTGCGATATGAATACACTGAACATATTGCACTCCTAACCAGACCAAGATGGTTGACGGTT
>DATGQJ010000737.1:0-7153 GCA_035304265.1 Oceanobacillus sp. | reverse complement strand
GCGCCGCCTGATCCGGCATGAAGGTGTCGAGTACATGTGTTATGGACTGTCCGCCGTGCTCACGTACCCCTATTTCCGCAAGCGCGGTTATGCCAGCCAGTTGGTACAAGCGGCGACAGACCGAATCCGGCAATCGCCGGATGCCGATATTGCGTGGCTGCAAACTGGTCCCGATCTCGGCGGCTTTTACGGTCGCTTCGGTTGGGAACATATGCCGCAGCTTAAAATCCTCAGTGGCGATCCTAACGAGCCGAAAGTTGAACCGGATGGATTTTTCATGCTGCTGTTTGTTTCGGACAAAGCAAAAGCCAATCGGCACATCTTAGAAAACGCCTCGCTTTACCTCGGACCCTATTTGTGGTGATGATATGGTGCAGGCACTTTTCACCTATTACTCATCACACATCACTACCTTTCTTGGTGCGTCATGCTACAATTTTCACAAGCTGAAAGTTGAGAGCATGATATGATGGAAAAGACTTCGCAATCAGGCGGGCGAACGACGCTGCTTGGACTGGTATTGATCGGTGTACTCTTGCTGGCAATTGCCATTCTCCTCAATCTGCGTCAGACGGTGTTGAACGCGCCGCAACCGACTGAGCCGTTGGTACCAGACACGGGTATCACGCCCGTCGAGCCGGGGATGGAACTGCAAGACTTCACTTTGCCGGGGAACACAGGCGAAGACGTAAGCCTGAGCGATTGGCGCGGCGATTACGCGCTGCTGTTCTTCGGCTATAGCCACTGCCCCGACTTTTGCCCGAACACGCTGGCAGAATTCACCCAGATCGCGGACGCATTGGGCGAGGATGCCGAACGGGTGCGCTTCGTCTTCGTGAGTGTGGACGGCGAGCGCGATACGCCGGAAGTGCTGGATGAGTACGTGTCTCGCTTCGACCCGTCGTTCATCGGCTTGCAGGGCAACGACGAAACGCTTGGGCAAATCGCGGGCGAATATGGGTTGCAATATGAACTCCACACCGGCGATGCCGACGAGAATGGGAACTACGCGGTTGACCATACGACCTATTCGTACCTGATCGACCCGGAAGGACGGCTGCGGGCGATCATCTCCTACAGCGCCGACGACGAGGACATCACGGCGTATATTCAGTCGCTGATGCAGGCGGACGCCGCGTAAGGTAGGCGTAAGGAACATCGTCTAATATAAAATGACAGAGGGCGCATCACCGTGCGCCCTTTTCGATATAAGAGAGGACTCCATATGAGCACAGGAAAGAACCGTGAAGTAGCGACGCTGGCAGGCGGTTGTTTCTGGTGTCTGGAAGCGGTCTACGACGAGTTGAAGGGCGTCGAGGACGTGGTTTCCGGCTATACGGGCGGTCACGTCCCCAATCCGACTTACCGGGCGGTATGCACCGGTGATACCGGACATGCCGAGGCGGTGCAGATAACGTTCGATCCGAGCGTGATCAGCTACGGCGACCTGCTGGATGTGTTCTTCACCATCCACGACCCGACGACGCTGAACCGTCAGGGCAACGACATTGGGACGCAGTACCGTTCTGCTATCTTCTACCATTCACCGGAGCAGAAGGCGGTTGCCGAGCAGAAGATCGCGGAAGCTGCCAACAGTTGGGAGAAGCCCATCGTCACCGAACTGAAGCCGATTGACACCTTCTATCCGGCGGAAGACTACCATCAGGAGTATTTCGCCAACAACCCGTACCAGCCGTACTGTCTGGCGGTGGTTGCCCCGAAGGTGGCGAAGGCGCGGAAGACCTTCTACCAGAAGCTGAAGGCGGGTGTATAAAGCGTTACCTCATATCCTCGTTGGGTAATTTGGTAGGGGTGACTCATGAGTCGCCCCTACAGCCTGTCTCCGGGCAGGTGAAGACGTTGAAGCACTGCAATCAACGTTCTTTTTCAGGAAACTATAGTTACAGGACGTTGATTTTCCCGATGCGGCGGTAGATGGCAAGTAGATGCCGCACCGCTTTGCGGAGCTTTTTGTCTGGATCGTTGTACAACGTTTCGATGGCGGCGACCACTTCAGCCTCGCGCTCACGGGGTGATCCATCGGCAAGGGTGTGGAGTACGGTTTTGCGCACTTTCACATTCGGGTCATTCACCATCGCGATCAACCGATCCCATACGGGTTCATAATTTGCCTGCACGTGGCAGGGGCAAAGGTGGCGCACGCTATCACAGCGCACTTTGGGATCAGGGTCGGTACGTTCTTCGCGCCCTTATATGCCGTCAACCACAAGCGAATCAGGCGTCAACTGTAAAATTCAGGCAGTTTTTTGAGGGTTTGCCACTGTTCGGCGTCATGCCCGAAAACGACTAACGACACGCGCTCGCGTTCGACCAGATCAAGCAGTTTTTGCGTGCTGGCGTTCAAGGCTTCCTCGTCCTCGTCAAAGCCGCCTGCCTTTCGCCCCAATGTAAAGCTGTTCTTGCTCGGTACAGCGTCGGCGGCAAGCAGCACCGCGCCGGTTTCGGGAAGGCGCACCAGCACCGCCTGATGCCCGATGGTGTGTCCGCTGGTTTCAATCACTTCCAAGCCGGGGAGCAGTTGGGTATCCCCATCCACAAGGCGATAGTGCAGTGTTGGCAAATCCCACTGCGGACGCGCATCCGCAAAGCGTGGGTGGTTAGTCCTCGAATGGGCGTAGTGGGAACGCTGCACGACAATCTCTGCCTTTGTGAAGGCGTAGTGCTTGCCTGCATGATCAACGTCGAAATGGGTGGTAATGAGCATGTGAATGTCGTCGGGGTGCAAGCCGAGCGTGGCAAGCTGCTCTACCACGTCTTTTCCCAGAACGGGTTTATTGTGTCCCGGCGGAAGCGGCACAGGCAGCCCACTGTCGATCAAGACGTTGGTGCCGTCGCTCATCTGGACAAGATAACAGGGTATGGGCGCATGATCGGGCAGCAGAGTGGCGACTTCAATCAGGTAAAGGCGCTGTGGATGGGTTGAGTGAGAAGACATCGGGAAAGCCTTTTCGGTGTAGTAGGGTTAAGCAATGGGAGTATCATGTCTCTGCAAAGCGTCGTCCCGTTCTACGAAACAATCGCGCACTTTTAGATTGTGTATCGGGTGCAAAAATTACTTCTGCGCTACCGTCAACGTCGTCTGCTGCGTCTGCTCGAACTGCAACTGGGCGACGTAGGAATAAGGAATGATCAGCAGCGCCAGCAGCAGAATGAAGTTGACCGACGCGAACGCCACGCGCAGCCACAGGCGGCGGTGAATGTTGATCGGCGCGGGATAGACTCGTCCCGGTCCTTCCAGTAAGAAGACCAGCAACGCGGCATGGATGATGGTATGCCCGATCACCTCAGTTTTGCCGAACACCAGTGTGGTCATGAAGAAAACTAGCGTCACCGCCAGCGCAATCGGGCGTTCCAACAAGCCGATGATGAGCAGGTAGCCAAGCGCAAGCTCGATAAATGCTGCCGCCGTCAGGAAAAAGCGGGTATCCAGTCCAAGTGTCAACTGAGGGTTCTGCTGAAGGATGTACAAGCCCCACTGTGGGTAGATGATTTTCTCCAAGCCAACCCAGAACAGCGAAAAACCGACGCTGAAGTAGAGTGCCGGAATCCGCAATCCACGAATGCGCACATCCCGACTGTTGCTCACCAGCAGATACACGCCAACACCGACGAACAGGAAGTAGTCGAGCATGTAAAACGCGCCGAACTGGAATACGCCAATGGCATAAAGCAGCAGCACACCCAATCCGGCGATAGGCGTAGTCGTGCGGAACAGCAGCAATCCGGCGATAGCGAATTGCAGCCAGCCCACCCACGACTCGGTGATATTCAGATATGGCGCAAGTAAAGTATCTGCTTGCCAAGAGAGCAGCAGGGTAATGCCCATGCCGATGCGCATGATCAGCAGCGCCGAGTCGCGGCGGTCTTCAAACCAGCGGGTGATACGCTGATACCACCCAACTTCCTTGAGCCGATCATCCACCAGCACCAACGCCCCCAAGGCGATAAAGGTGAGCGCCGCCAGCGCGATAAACGCGGGCGTGACGGCTTCGTTCAAGGGAAGCGGCGGGTCGCTGAAGCTGAAATCGGAAAACCATTTGACGTGGGCGTAGGCTGCCAGCGGCGTTGCCATCAGCACCAACAATAAGGCAAGCATAGCCCGAAATCGCACAGTTTTAACCATCAGAAGACCTCTCTCATCCGGTCTTGAACTAAACGCTGAAAATCGAGTCAATGACAATAGGAAGGTTATCTCTCAATGAAACAGCGCCCATTACCGAGCGTGCGTGTGCGCCGCGTTCGCCGAAGACTTCGAACATCAAGTCTGAACAGCCATCTAGCACTTTATGATGTTCCTCGAAGCTCGGATCGGCGTTGACAAAGCCTTGAATTTTGACGACTCGTTTCACTTTATCCAGCGAACCGAGCGCTGATTTGAGCACGGCAAGTACCTCGATTCCGGCTTCTCTGGCCTATTGATAACCTTCCTGTGTGGTGAATTCCTTTCCGAGTTTTCCTTTCGGTTTCACGCCGTTCCTGCCCGCCGGACCCTTGCCAGCCACAAACAGCAGCCCATTGACCTCGACGAAATTGGCGTATCTTGCGGCAGGATCGCTTGCTTCAGGCAGGATAATACCTAATGCTTCCAACCGTTTCTCGGCAGAATCGAATGTCATGCGGGCTTCTCTCCCCAATACACCGCCTGTGTGTTGAGCATGAAACGCTTGTAGTAGACGTTCTGGAAGCCTGCCGAGCGCATGATGGTGGCGAGTTCGTCGGGGGTTTTGAATGCCTGCGTCGATTCGGGCAGGTATCTGTATGCATCGGGATTGCCACTGATGAGTCGTCCCATCAACGGAATAATATAGCGCATGTGAATCATGATGAAGGGGCGCAGGAGATTACGCGGTGGTGGGGTGGTATCGAGGACGACCACACGCCCGCCGGGTTTGAGCACGCGCAACTGCTCGGCAAAGGTGCGGGGGATGTCGATGACGTTGCGAATCAGGTAGCCCGACGTTACCGCGTCGAAGGTGTTATCGGGAAACGGCAGATTGAGCGCGTCCGCTCCGCTCCAGCCCACCTTGTCGCCAAGCGGTAGATGCTGCCCGACCTGCATCATGCCGAGCGAGAAATCGCCGCCAACGACCTGCACACCGGGAACCTGACGCAGCGCCTCAAACGCGATGTCGCCCGTGCCTGTCGCCAGATCGAGCAGCTTATCGCCGGGTTTCAGCTTCGCCTGCTTGATGACGAAACGCCGCCAGCGCATGTCCTGCCCGAAGGTCATCAGGCGGTTCATCAAGTTGTAACGCGCGGCGATGCGGTCAAACATGCCCTGCACGTATTCCGCGCGTTCCTTGCCCTGTAACGTTGTCATAGGTTCATCTCGGTTTGTGAAGATTTTAACATATTACCATGAGCGTGGGATGAATGGACTCATTCCACCCGTTCCATCGAAAGAATCTGATTGCGCCCCATAGGAATGTAGTAGACCGCGTAGTTCGCGCCTTCTTCGATGGCGTTGTAGGCAGCCAAGGGAATACGGAAATGCGTCCCTGCGACGATGACCACATGGAAAGTCGAGCCGCGATCCTGATTCATCGTTAGTTTTGCCGTGCCGCGCACGTTCGCCACTTTGAGAGAAGATTTCGAGAAGGAAAGCAGGAACGCGCCCGCCGCAATGATGCCAATAACACCCAAGAGCACACTCAAGCCCTGTATGAGTTCCGAACGGGTGAGGATGCCCAGCGCAATCACGGCGACAGCGACGAGCACGAAGATACCGGATGAGCGGCGGCAGCCCTGCGTGTCGGTTTTTTCTTGGGCACGCTGGCGTGGGGAGAACTCGCCGCGCCGGTTATAGGTTAGGTCTTCATCGGTGAATTTCAGACTTTCCATCAAGGATGCATTGGACATCGGGAGCCTCCGTCGGTGAAATTAGCGGGGATTGTACCCACAGCCGTCAGCAGTCAGCCATCGTCAAAATCAGGGTTTCAATGAGCGCAGTTGGTTTGTCCTGTGCGTTGTTTGCCAGTATAGTGAAATCACTCAAGGAACTGCTTGAAAGGATTCACTGTGTCTGCACCACCGCCGAATCACGATAACCCTTCCTCTCGGTTCGCCTTCGAGGATTCACAGCGCCCCCGACAAAAGCGGAAGCGGAAGAACAGAGACAGCTATGAAGGGGAGACGCTTACCGAGCAGGTGCTTTGGGAAGTTGACGATGCGCTAGGCTGCTCGAATCGCTTGTTCGGCTGTGTATTGTCGCTCATCACCTTGCCGTTCCGGTTGGTGTGGAATGTGATTGAGGCTGTGATGGATTGAGGTGTCTCAATCGCGCTCAGCCTTTAAGTTCGTCAACCGTCATACCGGGGCGAAGTTCCCGTCCTGAATCCGCCCACTCGTACAGGCGCAAAGGATGTTCGGGCGAAATGATGCTACGATACCAGACGGCGAAGTCGAGAACGTCATCATAACTCCGATTCGTCAGCATGATACCGTAGCCGTCTCGATGTAAGCCGCCGAGCAGCAACCCATTGGGCATATCGATTTCCCAGTTGAGGATGAGGGATTGAGGCTGAGGTTCGATGACGTTAAAACGGATACCCTGCCACTGCTGTTTTAATTGATCGGACAGCCACGCCGGATCGAGGCGCAGGGTGGTGGATTGTTGCAACGGCTGCCAGCGACGTTCTTCACCCTCACGCTGCCAGCTTGCCCGTTGAAAGTCTGCGTATTCCAACAAAGGGCTGATCAGGTAGGTTTGCGTGACGACGTAATGCCGCCCCGCTTTATCTGTCGTTTCTTGTGGATACCACAAGCAGCCTAACGCTGACATGGCTTCACGTCCCACATGCCACCAGCCCTGAGGCGATTCTTCGTCGAAAGCAACAACGTGATCGAGTAGGTGGAGCGCCGCAGATATATCGCGCTCGTCAGCCGTACAACGTAAGCCATATGCTGCCCAGAAGCGCACATCGGCGGATTTGTCTTGAAGGGCAGTGATGTATAAAGACACTGCCTCTGGTGCATGAAAAAAGGATAACCGTTCTTCCGCTTCGCCTCGTATGATCGGGGAATCGTCTTGATCTTGGATTATCGACATCAGCACAGGCACAGCGCGATCATCCCGTATTGCTTCCAGCGCAAGAATCGCGGCAATCCGATCTGACTGACCGGCAGTTTTATC
>DATGQJ010000736.1:0-2854 GCA_035304265.1 Oceanobacillus sp. | reverse complement strand
CCGGGGATCAATTATGATCGCTACATCGTTTCCTATCTTTCAGACGGGTTGAAAATCTACGCGCTGATGACGATTCCGCGCGAGGAAAAGCCGCCGACGGGATACCCGGTGATCATTTTCAATCACGGCTATATTCCGCCGGATCAGTACCGCACAACTGAACGTTACGTCGCCTACGTGGACGCTTTCGCCCGCAACGGCTACATTGTCATCAAGTCAGATTATCGCGGGCATGGCAGTTCGGAAGGAGAAGCGGAATCGGCGTATGGCAGTCCCGGCTACGTGATCGACGTGCTGAATGCGGTGGCATCGGCGCGACGCTACCCTGACGCAGACCCGAACCGCATCGGTATGTGGGGGCACTCGATGGGCGGCTACATCACCCTGCGGGCAATGGTGGCACAGCAAGACATCCGCGCGGGCGTGATCTGGGCGGGCGTGGTCGCTTCGTATGACGAAATGTTCAGGAGTTGGTTCGGGGGTGGCGGAAGCAGCCGTCGTAGCTGGCGCAGCGAAGCGATAGAACAGTACGGCACACCGGACGAAAATCCGGCTTTCTGGAATTCACTCTCCGCCAACAGCTATCTCGCCGATCTGTCAGGACCGATCCAGATTCATCATGGCACAGCCGATACCAGCGTTCCTTACGAATATTCGGTCATGCTGGATCAGCAGATTCGCGCGGTGGGGCGCTTCACCGAGTTGTTCCTGTATCCCAACGACGATCACAACATCGCCACCAACCGCGACAATGCGCTTACACTCTCGGTGGTGTTCTTCAACCAGCACGTGAAGGAGAATTACGGGTAAATTGTCCTTTCAATTGTCTGGATTTCTGAACGCACCCTTCCACCAAATTCCCACATAGGGTGAGACATTTTTCCTTGTACCCCGTTCTCAATCCACCTGATAATGGGATGAGATGCAATATTACGCTGAAAGGATATTTCGGCAATGTCTCATCCAATGTATGTGAAGCTGTGGGGGGTACGCGGCAGCCATCCGGTTTCCGGCAAGGAAACGATTGAATATGGTGGCAATACGCCGTGTGTGCAGGTCGAGGCGAACGGTCAGTTGATCATCCTCGACGCGGGTACGGGCATCATCGGCTTGGGACGGTATCTCGCGGCGCGTGCCGCCCGCAGCAGCACGCCCGTCGAGGCGACGTTGTTATTCAGTCATTATCATCACGACCATACCGAGGGCTTCCGATTTTTCCTGCCCGCTTATTTTCCATCGACGCGGCTGCATATGTACGGTCCGCGTCTTGGTGGGCACGACGTAGAGAGCGCACTGGCGTGTATGCAAGCGCCGCCGCTGTTCCCGGTGGCGTTGGGCGAGATGCGTTCGTCCAGAGAGATACACTGCATTCAGGAAGGCGATACGATCCTGCTGGGTGACGGCGCGATTGTAATCCGCACGCATCGTTCCTACGCGCATCCCGGCGGCGTGCTGATGTACCGCATTGAATACAACGGACTGGCGGTGGTTTACGCGACGGATACCGAAGGGTATCTGGGGACGGATCGGCGGTTGGTGGCGTTCGCGCAGGGGGCAGACTTGCTGATCCACGACGCGCAGTACACCGAGGAACAATATCGGGGAACACGCGCGGGGTATCCGGCGACACAGGGTTTCGGGCATTCGACGGCGATGATGGCATGTGAGGTCGCGGCGGCGGCAGGCGTGCAGCACCTTGTCCTGTTTCACCACGATCCCAGCTACAATGATGATCTGATACGAATCAACGAAGCACAAATTCGTTCGGTCTACCCTAACGTCACCGCCGCGTATGAAGGGCTGGAAATCACCATCGCGGGTGATCAAACGTCGACGATAGCCTTGCCAAACAAGCATGACGTGGCAGCAGTGTAAAGACAGCCGGATGAACAACCAGTCATGGAAATTGTTGTAGGGACACCATCGTTCAAAGGATAGCAGTTTTCGGGGGAGCTATGGTTGCCGATCCACTTATGCTGACGGGCTTCTCACTGTTCCGCAACCTCTCCGAGAAGGAACTGGCTCGGTTCGCTTCGCGGTTGCACGTGAAGACCTTCGCGCCCGGAACCAACATCATGACGGCGGAACAGCCGGGAGAGGTGGTGTATTTCATCCTCAGCGGCTCGGTCAAGATTCACATCGAGCAAAGTGGGGGCGCGGACGTGACTCTGGCGATACTGGGTCGGGGCGACACGGTAGGCGAAATGAGCCTGATCGACAGCGCGGGGCGCTCGGCGAGCGTGCTCACGTTGGAAGAGACGACGGTATTGTGGATGGACAGCGCGGCGTTTCAACTGGCGCTGCGCGAAATTCCAGAATTCGCCTTCAATCTGGTGCTGACGCTGGTGTCGCGCGTCCGGCTGTGCAACGAATTGATTCAGGCGCTTGCCTCGCTGAACGTGTATGGACGGATCGCGCGGCAACTACTGGCATTCGCAGAAAGAGCCGACGAAACCGGATCGGACGGGCAGATTCGCCTCCCGATCCGGCTGACGCAGAAGGACATCGCCGATCTGGTCGGCGCGTCACGCAAGCGAGTGAATCAGGTGATGGTGTCGTTCAAGAATCAGGGATTGATCTCGGTGGACGCCGACGGGTGGATCACGGTACATCACCGCGAAGGGCTGGCAAAGTATTGCCAGTAGTTCCCCGATCCGTCTCCATCAATGCAAGGTTATGGGCGGGGATGCGGTGATGCGGTCTATTGAATACGGAGAATGTAGGGACAGGATATATCCTGTCCGTTCCCCTAAATTCCGGCGAACAAGATAATGCTGTTTTCTCATTAAATACGGTCTTAACGCCGGAAGCTGGAAGCATCCGGCTAGCAAAATCAACCCGACTGAAGTCGGCT
>DATGQJ010000735.1:0-11931 GCA_035304265.1 Oceanobacillus sp. | reverse complement strand
CCAATCACGCCCTAAAGATTAATTTCAGCGCCACCGCCTTACCGTTATACTTGAAACATCGTATCCATTCCCCGCTTCGACGCACCCTCCGCACAGAACGGGAAGACATTGTTGGGGTGAGCAATGCGCTTTGCCATCACCGAAGCTTACGTTCGATTCGCGCTGGCAGTCTGGGGGATTTTCCTGACTGCAATCGCGGCATCCCACTGGTTAGGCGGAACGCGCTCCCCGAACGCGCTGCTTGGCTGGCGCTCATACCGCGACGGCAGCGCCACAATCTCCATTCACGATGTGACGACCCGACAGTTCGTCTCAGTGCGTGGTTCGCTGGAAACTGTGTTTACGTGGACACCCCGAAGTAACGCGCTTGATAACCAACTGGTGGACACCGGACAGTCCGCCCGCGCCGTCTCCGCCGATGGACGAACGGCGTGGGTTTCCAACCATGAGGGCAACGACGAAATCTATGTAATGGACATGAACGGGAACGCGGTCAACGTCAGCAACCATTCTGCTTATGACGGTGCTCCGGCGTGGTCGCCGGATGGACGGTTGGCGTGGGTGTCGTTCCGTGACCACAACAGTGAAATCTACGTCCTCGATCTCGAAAGCGGCGAACTAATCAACGTTAGTCAGAATCCACGCGACGATTATGCGCCTACATGGTCGCCTGACGGATTGCTGGCGTGGGAATCCTTCCGTGACGGCAACTGGGAAATCTACCTGCTGGACATCACAAGCGGCGATCTGATTAACGTCAGCAAACAGCCGGGGCAGGACTCTGATCCGGTGTGGCTGCCCGCGTGGTAACGAGTATACTCCGCATCATCTGACCAATTCGACGGCGGCTCATGCGCTTTGCCATCACTTCAACCTGCATTCGTTTCATGCTGGCGATCTGGCTTCTCCTGCTGCTGGCGTTGATCGTGTCCCCTGCGCTCGGCGGAATGCGCCGCGCTCCGTCTTCCATGCTGGCGTGGGTCTCCGGGCGGAACGGCAATCAGGAAATCTACATGCTGGATATGACTTACGGCGATCTGGCAAATGTCAGCCGCCATCCGGGGCGAGACAGCACGCCCGCATGGTCATCCGATGGACGCTTGGCATGGGCAGGGTGGCATGAGGGCAACTATGAAATCTACGTCCTCGATCTCGAAAGCAGGCAAATCGTCAATATCAGCCACCAATCCGGTTCAGATTATGCGCCCACATGGTCGGGTGGGGGTTGGCTGGCGTGGGTCTCCGACGATGGCAACCGCGAAATATATACGCTCAACGTGATTGATAGGCGGCTGATCAATGCCAGCGCCTACACCGGCTGGGACGATTTTCCGGCATGGTCGCCGGATGGACGGTTGGCGTGGGCGTCTGTGCGCAGCGGCAACCGCGAAATCTACGTGCAGGATCGGGCAGCACGCAGCCTCGTCAACGTCAGCCAGCATTCGGCATCGGATACGGCTCCAACGTGGTCACGTGATGGTCATCTCGCGTGGGTGTCCGAGCGCGACGGCAATCCTGAAATTTACGTCCTCGATCTCGAAAGCGGCGAACCGCTGAATGTCAGCCAGCATCTCGCGTGGGATGGCTTGCCCACGTGGTCATCGGATGGACGCTTGGCATGGGTGTCTGCCCGTGATGGTAATCAGGAGATTTACGTACTCGATATGGCAACCGGCGTCTTGACCAACGTCAGCCAACATCCCGCGCGGGATACCTCGCCCGCGTGGTCGCCAGATGGACTTCTGGCGTGGACTTCTGATCGCGACGGCAATCAGGAGATTTACGTGCAGGATACGACAACGGGCATCTTGACCAACGTCAGCCGTCACCCCGCCATCGACGAAAGCCCCGCGTGGCTGCCCGCATGGTGAGCCGTCATCTGTCACGTTGCCGTCACGGTTTTGTCGCTCACTTGATATAGGCTGGAGTCCACCGAATACATCACGCAGCAGCAACTTCTGTGACGTAGACGGATGGAGTACAAGCCAATGCGAAACCAACGATTGTTTCGGGCGCAACCGAAAACCCGCGCCGCCACCACGCCACACATTCCACAAAGCATCCCACAAATTCCGAACTTGCAGCGTTTAATCGGCAATGCCGCCACCTTGCGTCTGCTGAATCAGTCAATCCAGCGGCAGGAGGACTACTATGGAATGTTGGTGGATGAACTTCCCACCAGCGATCCTGACGCGCCGCCACCTGCTATTCCGAAGGTCGATTTACGTCCATGGGATCACGGGCAAGCCTTTCAGATTGACTGGGATCGCCAGCATGAAGAAATCGCCGGGCTTCAAGGCGATCAAACCATGCGTGAGGCGTTTGAAATTCACCTGTTTGATCAACTTGCCGAGCGCCTCCCCGACGTATTCACCGAATGCACGACACATGCCGAAGCTGAACGACTGATACAGGAAAAAATCCTTGAGGCTGACGCTGCTGGAAACCCCGAAGAAGCCGAGCGGCTTCAGCGCGAGTGGAACATCTCGCTTCAGTTTGCCGTCGTGAAAACCCTGAATGTTGAAGAGTCGGCTCGCTATAAACGGACGGGCAAGCCTACGTATTGCAACATTTACGCCTACGACGTGATTTCGGCGCTGGGCGGTTATTTGCCTCGTGTCTGGTGGAATGACGACGTTATTGACCGGATCAGGCAAGGTGAAAATGTCCCGGCAATCTATCCGCCGAATAAGAATTCGCCTGGAACCATTCACGAAGTGAATGCCAACGAACTGACCAGATGGTTCGCTGAATTCGGCGGTGAGTTTGGTTGGGAGAAGGCAGCCAACATGACCGAAGCACAGGATGCCGCCAACAACGGCGAGTTGGCAATCATCGTTGCCGCTAACAAAAACCCAGATGCAAGCGGTCATATCACCGTGGTTATGCCGGAGACCGAGGATGTAACTGCCAAACGTGACGAACAGGGGAACGTCATAGTGCCCACCCAGTCAGAAGCGGGAGCCAACAATCGGGAACACGCCGTAGGGAACGAATGGTGGAAAAAAGATGATCTCATGAACGGCGCGGCTTACATCTTCCGTGGTGAGCGCAACAGTCAGTTACTGTCACCCGAAGAGTGCATTCCCGATGGTGTCATTGGAGAGATTCCCGGCATGAAGTATGACTGAGCAAGGTACGGTGGGGCGGCTCACGAGTCGCCCTGCCTCAATGTTTGCGTAATTCAAATCGACTTCTCTGCTATCGCCCTGTTTAACCGATATTCGCATTCCCCTAATCCTTCGCATTCCCATCCTGCGCTATAATGCTGCATATGAAGCACCAAACGGACACATTGCACGTCCCCGTTCTGCTGAACGAGGTTTTAGAACACCTGTTGCCGGAAGGTCACACCGTCGAACGCGCTGTTGACGGTACGCTCGGCGCAGGTGGTCACAGCCGCGCCTTGCTTGAACACGGCGTCCACCAACTGCTCGGCATGGACGTTGACCCTGTTGCGCTCGACATCGCCCGCGAAAACCTTGCTCCGTTTGGCGAACGTGCCCACATCGTCCATGCCTCGTACACGCAAATGGCAGACGAAGCGGCAAAACTCGGTTGGGATGGTGTCGATGCAATTCTGCTTGACCTCGGCGTATCGTCGATGCAGCTAGACATTCCCGAACGCGGATTCGCCTTCCGCCATGAAGGACCGCTGGACATGCGCTTCGACCCGCAAAGCGACAAGCCCACCGCCGCCGATCTGGTCAACACACTTGAGGAAGACGAACTCGCCGACATCTTCTATCAATATGGCGAAGAACGCGACAGCCGCCGTATTGCCCGCGCCATTGTCCGCGAACGTCCCTACCGCACCACCCGCGATTTAAGCGAGGTGATTGAACGCGCCCATCCACGCCGCCATTACGAAAAAATCCATCCGGCAACCCGCGTCTTTCAGGCGCTGCGCATTGCCGTCAATGACGAACTGAAAACGGTTGAACGGGGTGTCAATGTCGCCATCGACCTGCTGCGTTCCGGCGGACGGCTGGGGGTCATCAGCTTTCACAGTCTCGAAGACCGCATCGTCAAAGACGCCTTCCGACTGGCAAGCACCGACTGCATCTGCCCGCCCAAAACGCCAATTTGCGTCTGTGGACATCAGGCAAGTGTCCGGTTGATCAATCGCAAGCCGATTATCGCAAATGAAGACGAGGCGGCACGCAACCCGCGCAGCCGCAGCGCCAAATTGCGCATTGTGGAGAAGCTATGAGTAGTTGGTTTCGACATACCATGCGTCAAACAACGTGGCGTCCTCAGCGGCAGGTGATCGCGCTGGGCACGCTCGGTTTATTCGTAGCAATCATCATTGGAGCACTTTATCTTTCGCAGTCGGCGTCCAGCGCCGCGCTTGGACGCGAACTCGAAGTGTTGATCGCCCAACGCAACAGTCTCGAACAGCAAAACGAACAGCTACGCGCCGAAATCGCCAGTCTACGCGGTGTTCCACGCCTGCAAACACGTGCGGCTGAACTCGGCTTCATTCTGGCAAATAACAACCAGATCGACTATCTAGTCGTCAGGGGCTATAATCCCAACCGATCCGAGACTGTCGCACCTATCACTGAAGAGGAAGCGCCGCTACCCGCTTACGAAGAATCCTTCCTCGGCTGGGTGCAGGAGCAGTTCGTGAGCTTCGGGCGGCAATTGGAAACCATGCAGCAGCAACAGCCGTGAACCTCCGACGGTTCGCGTTATGGAGAATACGTATCTCAGATGGCAACCCACCAACCCGCTTTTCCACAGCAAGAAACCATACGGCGACGCCTGCCGGTTGTGATCGTCGGCTTGATTCTCGCCAGTATGGTACTGTTGGGACGCCTTGCCTCGTTCCAGTTTCAGATCGGTATGTCGCAGGAAACCCTCGACTACCTGACCGGACTGCGCGATACCAGCTATCGTCGCCCGCTGGTGCTGGCAGCAGCACGCGGCAACATCTATGATCGCAACGGCGAATCACTGGCGGTAAACACGCTGGAGTATCAGGTCTCGGTTAATCCGCCATTTGTTGCCAACCCGCGCGAACTGGCAACCCGCCTGTCTGCCATTCTGGGACTGCCCGAACTGGAAGTGTTCGAGAAGGTTCAAAGCGATCAGGCATGGGTACTCATCGCCCCACGTGTGAGCGCCGAGGTTGGGCAGCGCGTGGCTCAGTTACGCGAGGAAATGAACATCGGCGACGCCATCCAGATGAATCCTATCCCGCGCCGCAGCTACCCGCAGGGTGTACTGGCATCACAGGTGATCGGCTTCGTTGGCGGGGATTTTCAGGGCTATTACGGTATTGAAGGCGAGTACCAGAGCCATCTCGCCGGTGTCGAGCGCAACCGTCAGGTGAGCAATATCCCCTTTGAAGCATTGGAAGCCGCCGATTGGTCTGCGGATCGCGGTAGCGACCTTGTGCTGACGATTGATCGTGACATCCAGTACGTCGTGCAAGAAGAACTGCTGCGTGCCATCAGCGAAACGGGCGCAACACAGGGCTGCATCATCGTCATGGACCCGCGCAACGGCGATGTCCTCGCCATGGCGAGTCACCCGCTGTTTGATCCCAATACCTATTTCAATATCGAAGACCCGTCCGTGCTGCGTAATCAATGCATCAGCAGCAACTACGAGCCGGGTTCAGTGATGAAGGTGATCACGATGGCGGCAGCGCTGGATCGCGGCGTGATCACGCCAGATTTCACCTATACCGATCAGGGACTTCTTGAATATGGCGGTGTACCAATTCGCAACTGGAATCGTGCTGCATATGGTTCAACAGATGCGACGGGTATTCTAGTCAACTCACTCAATGTGGGTGCGGCAACCATCAGCACCATGATGGGCAACGACGCTTTTTACGCCGAACTCAGCGAATTCGGCTTTGGGCGACTCACGGGCATCGACTTGCAGGGCGAAGAAGCGGGCATCGTCTACACGCCGGGCGATCCCGAATGGAGCGAGGCGAATCTGGCGACTAACAGCTTCGGGCAGGGTATTTCCGTGACCCCGTTGCAAATGCTGACAGCGGTAAACGCCATTGCCAACAACGGCTTGATGATGCAGCCGCGCGTCGTCCATCAAATCATCGACGACGGCAACGTGATCACCGCGCAGCCTTCAGCATTAGGTCGTCCGATTTCGGCGGAAGTGGCGCAGACCGTGAGCCAGATGATGGTCGAGGTCGTCCGAGGCGGTTTGGACAACGCGGCAGGGGTTCCCGGCTTCACTGTCGCGGGCAAGACGGGAACGGCAGAGATTCCTACGCCCATCGGCTACGAGCAGGGCGCGTCCATCACCACCTTCGTCGGCTTTCTGCCTGCTGATGCGCCGCAAATCAGCATCCTGATCCGGCTGGATCGTCCGCGTGATTACTGGGCAAGTGCTGTCGTCCCGCCAGTCTTTCAGCGGCTGGCGTCTCGGTTGGTGATTCTAATGTCCATCCCGCCGGATGACGTGCGTTATGAACTCGTCAATCAGGGCGGCGCGGTGAGTTACATAGCAAGATAACTGGGAGTAAGACATGACTGGCGCACCACTGCCATTCGCGCTCTCGATGGGTGCGGTAGTCTTTTTATTGGGTTTGATCTGGGGCGCACCTTTTATCGAACTGCTGCGCCGCCTGAAAATTGGCAAGCAGATTCGCGTGGAGCTTGGCGAAGGACACCAGCGCAAGGTCGGCACGCCGACGATGGGCGGCATCATGATCGTCCTGCTGGTCGTCCTGACCGTGTTAGGGCTGAACCTCGTCCGGCTGATCCGCGCGGATATTACGGGCGCGAGCATTTTGCTGCCGCTGGCGATTATGCTCGGTTTCGCGTTGCTCGGCGCGTTCGATGATTATCAGGGCATTCGCCGTTCCAGCGGCAGACCGATTGGCGAAGGTATTTCCGGGCGGGCGAAATTCGCCGCTCAGGTCGTGCTGGCGCTCATAGCAGCAACCGTGATGTCTCTATACGATGGCGGCGTTCAGTTCGCCAACCAGATGATCCTGCCGCTGCTCGGCATCCCCATTCCCATTCCGCCGCTTCTCTTTATCCCGATTTCGGCGTTCCTGATCGTCGGCTTTTCCAACGCGATGAATTTCACCGATGGTCTGGACGGGTTGGCAGGCATCATCACCGCCAGCGCCTTCGCTGCTTACGGCGTGATCGCCTTCTTACAGGGGCAGTTTCCGCTGGTACAGTTGTGTTTCATCATCGTTGGGGCGTGTTTCGGCTTTCTGTGGTACAACGCCCATCCTGCCCAGCTTTTCATGGGCGATACCGGATCGCAGGCGCTTGGCGCAACGCTGGCGACGGTGGCGATCATGAGCGGGCAGTGGCTGCTTTTGCCGCTGATCGCCATTGTGCCTGTCGCGGAAGTGGTCTCGGTGATTTTGCAGGTGAGCTATTTCAAAGCGACCAAGGGAAAACGACTGTTTCGCATAACACCCTTGCACCATCACTTCGAGGAACTTGGCTGGAGCGAAACCCAGATCGTGCAGCGTTTCTGGTTGGTGGGATTGCTGGCGGCAATGGGCGGCGTGGCGCTGGCGCTGTTGTAGCGATTCCGCAGTCAATCAATTCGGAACTGGTTCGGGATTGTTCACATTCTGTTCGCCGTCCTGTCGTGCATACCAGCGCATGAAGTGTCGCTCAATCCACATCAGCACCAGCGCCGTAACCCCGATGAGCACAAGGCTATATACCCATGCCGGAGGGCTGATAGACGAGATGACCCGATCCACTTCGGGAAACACGATGAATATGGCGATCAAAGTGATGATCAGCCAGATCACCGCCAGAATAATGCGCAGAAACCGTCGCATATCGTCCACGTAACCGAGTGAGCCAGCCCGAAGGCGCTCTTTCAGCACTATCCCCATCACCAGTCCTATTCCGCCACCGACGATTAACGCTGGCACAAAGAACAATGGCGTGTACATCACCGAGGTCATTATGGTGCGCAGGAATTCATCAAGGAGGGTATTCGCGTCACGAATCGAAATAAGCACACGATAGACATCCGTCAGATAGGATAGGAGCGCAACAACAGCCAATATCCAAACAAGTACCCCAAGTATCCAACTTACGACCATGCGTCTGATGAGACCCGGCGGATGAGCCATTAACTTCATTGTCCCTCACTCATATGGGTTATGGTGGCTGTCCAGACGACATCACGACATAGAAATCTTATGGTGTATAAAGTATTCTCATGAGTACGGAAATTGGTGACATGGATCAGAAATTCAGCCGCCTGATAGTCATCCCTATCTCGTTCTGCAACATGCCCGCCGCTTGAAATTTCGCCGCTCATGATCTCCCAATCGATGGTTGATAAGGGAGGATCAACATCGAGACCACTCACATCAAGAAACTCTAAATGTCCCGGCACTAACTCCGGCTCTCCCTCTTGATACCCTGCCTGCATGTAATTGCAGAGTTCCAGATGAACCACCATACGCTTTTCGTCCGAGAAGTAAACAATTCGGTCAATCCCACTATCGTGCAGTGAAAAATTCTTGAAGAATTCTGAAATTTTCATCCGTTAGTTTCCTTCAGGTAGAATATGAGATTCTCTCGAACCTCTTCTAACAGGATTTCCGTTACGGTCAAGGTATAGGTCACTGGAATTTGTGCTGTTAGGATTATATACGTGATAGTGATCTCGCCCTGCCCACCCATGCGCTCCCGCTGTTCCGGGATCGAAACTTATCCTTTGCCCGGTTTGGGGATCAACAAATTCCCTTCTTCCATTGTAGGTCGGACTGGCTATTGCTCGGGGATCGGTTACTTCCTGCCATCCATGTTGTAGCAGGTCATTGGGATCAGCAGGCAGATTTTGTGGGTCAACGACCTGTTCACCTGTCACCGGGTCTACACGATAACCACTCCCATCAGTATAGCCTGGAGAAGCGGATTGTCCTGCTGCCGCACCAGCATTCCCGCTTTGTCCATCCCCTGATAGAGCATCATCGCCAGAGTTTGGGGTGCTTTCGCTGAACAGGGTACTCAAATACCGCTGCTGCGAACTTGCCATCATTTCCAACATGACAGCGCGTGCTGCCAGCATTGCCGCCATCACCACCCAGCCCGGATTACTCGCCAGGAATGCGACCAACGCTGCCAGCCACCCGCCGCCATCAACGGTAGCGGCGCGTACCCCACTATTCGATGAAGATGACAGCAATGCGCTCAACATGGCGTTGTTCGCTGTAGTATCGGCTGGCTGATGCTCCTCAAACCATCCCCAATCTACATCTTCCGTGTGGAATTGCTCGGTCAGATAGTCTAAAACTGCTTGGTCGAATTCAGCTTCGGGGTATTCGGGTATAGAGAAGGGTAGTTGTTCACCCTCAGCATCAAAAATCTGCAGAATCTCATCGCCATCGAAAATGATTGGAGGTATCTCTTCTTGAAATATCTGTCGGAAGCGAGTTCCATCATCTTTCTCATTCGATATTGGCGACATATCATCCGCCTGCAAATTTGCTGCTGCCACTTCTTCTGCGGCTTTGAAGGTGGTTTCGATTTCCAGTGTTACCTCAGCAGCCTGAGCTAGTGCATCCGCCAACCGTTGCATGGATCGAAGAATGACCTCATCCATCTCGCGGTAGAAGGTATCCGCAGCATCACTTACCCAGCCACCCTTTTTGAGCTTGTTGATAGTGGTGTCCAACTGTGAGTAGACACGCTGAACCCGTTCAGACTCGTTACCGAACGTGGTTGCTATTTCCTCAAGCACCTGATAATCCGCACGAATGTCGGCGGTAGGCATGAGTGTTCCTTTGCAATTACGAATTCCTATTGTTAGTAATGATATAATTTATAAAGAAAATATAGTCAATATAGCTGCTGCCTCGCAATTACAGCACAAACAAAAAAGCGGAGAAAGTTGCTTCCCCGCTTTTCGCTGAACTACTCACGACTGGCTGCCGGTTCGTTCAGTTCAATCGCGCGTCCGTCCGGGTCTTGCACGACGGCGCGGCGTCCCCATTCGCTTTCCTGTGGTTCGGTGAGGATTGGCGTTTCCAAACGACGCAGGTTTTCAACCACGCGCTCCACACTCTCCACTCTGAAGCCGATCATGGTTGCGCCTGCCTGCCGTCCATCAGGCGCGATGTTGGGTTTGGTGGGATAAATCTCGACGATAATGTCGCCAAGTTCGCACGAATAATGTACCGGACTCGTGCCATGCTGTTCCTCGACAAACACCATGCCTAACGCCCGGTAAAAGGCAAGCGTCGCACGAATGTCAGCCGTGCGTAGCACGATCAGATTGAGCGTGGGCTTCGAGATAGACGGTTCGCTTGCCGCGCGGTACTTTTCGACCAGCGACTGCACCACCGCGTTTCCATCCCAATCCGAATTGAGATCGAACGCCTTCACTGCCTCGATGAATTCGTCCGGCGGGCGATAGCCATGATCTTCGATGTAGTGGATGATCAGGGTTGGCGCGGCGTAAATGACGCCATTGGGCGCAGGCACCCACAATTCCGCCGACCCCAGCGCGATTTCCCGTTCTTTATAGGACGGATAGACCCGCTGCTCGATAGTGCAGAGATCGCACTCGTGAAAGCCTTTGCCGCGCAGGATGTGGGTTTTGGGCGATTCAAGCAAGGCGTTCAATTTGGCAATCGTCTCGTCCCCGACTTCGCCTTTAGGGTACTCATGCCCTTCTTGCAGCCACCCGACGGTTAGCACCTCATCGAACTGCGGCAGCATGGGAAACGCTTTGCTCTTGTAGGGCGATAAATCCGCGAAATACGTCATGCCTTCGCCACTTTCGTCGCCTTCATCCCGATCAACAGCTTGGGATCGGGTTTGATGCCCTGTTCGCGCAGCGCCCCCGCATATTCCGGGTGAAATTGAAACTTGCCGTCCGCAAAAATCTCTCGATCCCACGGGTTGAGCAGCAGTTCATCGGTGATCAGCCCGATGTAATCCGGCACGTCGGTTCCCCACGTGTGGGCATACATCACCGCCGAACGTACTTCCGCCGCGCCCATTTTCTGCACACGCTTTTTCACTTTGAGCAGGGTTTCGCCCGTGCTGCTAATCTCGTCCACGATCAAGACACGGCGACCTTTCACCAACTTGGGCGGCTTGACCAGCCACTTCGGTTTTTTGTATTTGATCACATCATTCACCCGCCGCGAAATCCGTATCGGATAGATTTCGACTCGCAGCATGTGTGAGATCAGTGTTCCCGGATAATAACCACCTCTGCCAACCGCGAGGATGATTTCAGGGTCGAAGGGCGCAGCCGCTTGCGCCAGCCCTTTACAAATACCATGAAAATCATTCCATGAGATCGGATGTATGCCGGTTCGGTTTTCGTATGCATAGGATTCCTGCGTCACGGAATCAGCCCTCCTATCCTTGCTCGTTCGCCAGTTTGTTCCGCGCCAGATAGAGCGCCGCGATCACGCTGGAATCGACCAGTCGTCCCGCCGCGATCTGCTCCTCGAAGTTTGCCAGAGGGAGATACGAAATTTCAATGGGGTACCCTTCGTCGCCGTCCAGCTTACTGGGTATCAGATCACGCGCGAGAAAAATGGTCAATTTCGAATCGAGGTATTTGAACCACGGGCGTACCGTCGCCAGCAGTTCGAGGCGTCCGGCTTTCACGCCTGCTTCCTCCTGTAACTCGCGGTTGGCGCATTCGGCGAGGTCTTCCCCTTCCTCGATTTTTCCCGCCGCAAGGTACAGGGTGAACTCGCCGTCATAGGCATTTGGCTCTAAGATGAAGAGTACGTTGCCGTCTGCCGTGACGGGCACGCACATCACGGCATCCCCGGTCTGGATATAGGGTCCGGCGTCGCCTTCATAGAGAGAAAGCCAGCGGTTGGGGAATAAAAGTTTTGCCATAGTGTCCTCATTACTCGGATGCCAGCTTTGCCCGCGCCAGATACAACGCCGCAATCGCAGTGGAATCGCGCAGCCTGCCCGACGCGATTTC
>DATGQJ010000734.1:0-3859 GCA_035304265.1 Oceanobacillus sp. | reverse complement strand
AACCGGCATCCCCGTTACCATAACCTCTATTTCGTAGGAGCGA
The DNA here is from genome assembly GCA_035304265.1 of Oceanobacillus sp. GTDB lineage: Bacteria > Chloroflexota > Anaerolineae > Aggregatilineales > Phototrophicaceae > Flexifilum. The sequence continues at coordinate 3,816 of DATGQJ010000734.1, read as the reverse complement.
GCACCCACCCCGGCACCGGAATGCCGACAGCGTTGATTTCGGCACGTCTGGTGGCGCAACGAATCGAGGACGAACTCTGCTGACGTGCGCTGCTACGGGGTTGGCGTTGCATCTTCCGGTACGACCAGAATACGAATAGTTGCCGGATCGCTTGCTGTGCCATCGGCACGGAAGGCGATTGCGGAGAGCGAATGAAACCCTACGCCATCTGCAAGCCAGTTCATCTCGACGGTAAAAACCGGAACCGCGCGGCTGATGAGGGGAACCCCTTCCTGATGGAACTGATCGTCCACCAGCAGTTCGACGCGGGCAATCCCGTCACCGATGGCATCCTGCGCCAGCAGTTGAATTTGCACGTCTGTGCCCTGCGGTACGGTGGTGTCATTGGTTGGGTATTGAAATTGGATGGTTGGGATGTTGGGCGGCGGTGTCGGCGTGAGCGTCCCTGCTGTCAGATTGCAGGCACAGAGCAAACCGAACAAGAGAATGCTGCGCCCGCACGCTTTCAACAGGTCACGCATACCGCCAATCGTCCTGCTTCTTCTTCGCCGACCCACTGCTGAAAGACGAAAACCCACTCTTTGCCGGAATTGATATTTTGCACGCGCACGTTTTCCACATACCAACCGGAATCGGCGCTGTTGTCATGGGCAACGCAGCAGCGGGTGAGTTCGCCGAGATCGGGGATGTCCAGCACGAATTTATCCACGCTGCCTTCCTCGAAGGAGAAGATGTCTTCCGTTGGCAAGTACACCCAATCGGTCTGCCCACCACTGCCGAAAAGCATCAAATAGACGTTTGAATCGGTCCCGCCGAGTGGCTGGTTTCCGGTAGTCACCCATACATTGTAGGTTGGCTGCGACATGGTTGTCACCTCTATATGGATTGTGCTATTCGATTATGCGTTTGGTTTGGGGACGGCGCAAGCTACAATGGTGTTTGGGAGGGCGTATGCGCATTGACATCCTGACTCTGTTTCCCGGCATGTTTGAAGGTCCGATGACCGAGAGCATGTTATGGAAGGCGCGTGATCGGGGATTGCTCGATCTGAGGCTGCACAACATTCGCGACTATAGCACCGACAAGCACCGTGCCGTAGACGATACCCCCTATGGCGGCGGGGGCGGAATGGTGCTCAAGCCCGATGTAGTGGTAAGGGCAGTCGAAAGCGTTTTGGAATCTGCGCCGCCGAATACGCCTGTGCTGCTGATGACGCCGCAGGGACGGCTGTTCTCCCACGAAATCGCGGTTTCGCTGGCGCAAAGCGAGCACATCGTCATCCTGTGTGGACACTACGAGGGCATTGACGAACGGGTTGTGGAACTGGTCGTCACCGATGAGATCAGCATTGGCGATTACGTGCTCACCGGCGGCGAACTGGCAGCAATGGTGGTTGTCGATGCAGTGGTGCGGCATATCCCCGGCGTCTTGGGCGCTGCGGGGGCGGCGGAACGCGACAGCCATGCAGACGGTGTTTTGGAAGCGCCACATTATACGCGCCCGGCAGTGTTTCGTGGGTTGGGTGTGCCGACGGTGCTGCAACAGGGAAATCACGAAGCTATCCTGCGCTGGCAGCGAGAAGAGGGACTGCGGCGCACGTGGCAGCGTCGCCCAGATTTGCTGCTTAAGGCGAAACTCACCGAGGATGAGAAATATTTACTAGCACGTTTTGCGGATGAGGATGTCCGCAAACAGAATAATTAAGACATTACAGGCAGTTGAGGATGTCCACATCTTCGGCTATACTGTGATTTAGCCACTTGATCTGTCTGAATGTAGGCACAGCAAACACGAAGAGAGACGCGACCCTATGGCTCAGGAATATCGCAGTGAAATCCTGGAGCGCACCCTGAAAAGCTTACACATCGCCGTTGATGGTGTGAAAGCATCGGTGATCGTGAATATAGATGGTTTACTGGTTGCAGCTTATCCGCCCGGCGATGAAGAAAACCCGCACGAAAACCCCACCAGCAGCCCGCAGGTCGCAGCCATGTCTGCAACGCTGATCGGGCTGGCGGAACGAACGCTCGGCAGGCTGGCGCAGGGTGAACTGGAGCGTCTCCTCATGGAAGGTGAAGAGGGCGTGATGGTGGTTTATCCTGCGGGTCGCGCGTCGGTTGCGGTGCTGGCAGAAAAGGGCGCTCGCTTAAGTCACGTGTTGTTCGCCACCAAAAAGGCGGCTGCCGAAGTTGCGGAAATTCTAGGTCACTAGACCAATCAGGTCTTGCGACCCCCACTCTGGAAAATTGCCCGCATCACCATTTTGCCAAGCGCAACTTCATCGCCGTCGCGCAGCGGATAGGGTTGATGCGGCGCGAGGCGTACCCCGTTCACAGAAGTGCCGTTGCTGCTCCCCAGATCGTACACTTCCAAGCGTTTGTTATTCAACCGAATCACGGCATGGCGGCGGCTCACGCCCATACGATAGCCCGCGTATGTCGTCAAATCCACGTCCGGCATCGTGCCTGTAGCCGGATCGCGCCGTCCGAGCGAAGTTTCCGCCTTTGGATAGATCAGGATCGGCGCGGGAGCGCCATCAATTTCTAAACGCAGCACCATCGAATCTTCAAAGACCTCGGTACCTGCGGATTTGATCGCCTGCAATTCCGAGGTTGAGAGTGCGGAGTTGTCGTCGCTTTTTTCCTCTTCTTCACCATGCAGCTTGCGCGTTCCCAGCACCGAACTGTCACCCGAAATGAGATTCGTGCCACAATTTTCGCAAACCAGCACACCGGCGCGATTGGCAAAGCCGCAGGTCGGACACTTATGCCCTGAGGACGTGTTTGATAGAGCCGAAAGATTCGACGTAGACAGCGGCACGTTGCGTACCGATTTGTCGTCCGAGAGATTTGGCAAGCGCTGAGTATTGTGTTTGTTATCCGGCGATTGGTCGGTCATGGTGATCCTGATGAATTTGCCTGTCTTTACATCACCCTACTATTGTATTGTGCTTTTCGCGTCAAAGGCAACCGATTTTGTTAAAGTCATGTTGACGCTTCATTTGCGCCGTGCTAAGGTGGCTCCCATGCAAACCTCGCTTCGATCTCTCATCTTGTTTGTCGGCATCTTGCTGCTGGCAACCTCAGCACGTCTTTTTCAGATTCAGACGCAAAGCCTATGGTTCGACGAAGGCTGGTCAGCATATGCCGCGAATCAACCGACGCTGATCGATGCTGCCAACGCAGACGCGACCAACCCACCGTTGTATTACGTGCTCTTGAATATTTCGGCGCGATTCCTTGGCGATAGTGAGTTTTCGTTGAGATTGTTCTCGCTCTTTTGCGGCCTGCTGGTGATCGCGCTGAGTTATCGCTTTGCCAAGTATTTGTTTGGCGGTAGGGCTGGCTTGTTTGCGGCGTTGCTGGCAGCGGCTTCTCCGTTGTTGTGGTGGGCGTCGCAGGAAGCACGCATGTATACGCTGCTGGCGGCATTGGTATTGATTTGCACGTTTGCGTGGCATTCCCTTCAAGTTCGCCCATCAACGCGAATGTGGCTGATGTTGTGGGGGAGCGAACTGGCGCTGCTGTATGCCCACAACACCGGATTGGTCGTGGCAATCTGGCTGAACGTGGTTACGGTGCTGGCGTGGCTCATCAACAGAAGCATCGTGCGCTCGTTCAACTGGCGCTGGTGGCTCGGTGGTCAGGTGCTGGTGATGCTCTTGTGGTCGCCGTATTTCTTCACCCGATATGTCAATCTGGCAGAAGCAAACAGCGCCGTTGTCAGTGCGCCAGACCTCACGCCGGAATTCGCGCTGCAACTCTGGCAGTCATTCTGGCAAACCCCGTGGGAGCGGGTGCTGCTTTCGGGTGAATC
>DATGQJ010000733.1:0-2756 GCA_035304265.1 Oceanobacillus sp. | reverse complement strand
CGCTACGATGGTGATGGGGTGGACGATGCGCCAGACTCACCCCGCATCACGCACTGGGAAGTCTGGAACGAGCCAAATCTAGCATTGTTCTGGCCCCCCGAACCGGATGTACAGGAATACGTCGATTTGCTTGCTGTCACCTACACAGCGGTTATGGAAGCTGACCCCACTGCAACTGTCGTGTTGGGCGGATTGTCGGGACCGGGTGGGGACTATCTACAGGCAGTGTATGACGCGGGCGGAGCGCCCTATTTCGACGTGGTTTCAGTCCACCTGTACATTCATCCGACGCTTGGCAGCATTGAAGGGCTGCAAGACGCGCTGGAAAGCACCCGCCATATACTCGACCTCAACGGTGATGAAGAGGTTCCAATCTGGCTCACTGAAACCGGATGGTCGGATGCTGAGAATGCGTGGGGACAGCCGACGGCCTCTCAAGCCGAGATCGCCGAGATGTTGACTGCGGTTTATCGAGCACCGCTCGAAGCTGAGAAGATTTTCTGGTACAACTTCCGCAATATCTTCGACAACTCGCCCGATGTGGAGCACAACTTCGGGCTGATCTACAACGATTTCACCCCGAAACCGGCATACGAAGCATACGCTGAAGTCGCCTGTTCGCCTACGACTGACTAGCCGATTTGCTCTCGCTGACCAGATAACTCCACACGACGGTGAGCGCCTCGACATCTGCCTGCTGGTAATTGCAGGATCGGGCTAAAGCAAAAACGTCCCCCTGCCGAAGCCAGCGCTGATAATCCCAGTAAGCCGCATCCCACGCATCATATTCAACCCAGTCGAAGTTCAGATAGCGGGCGACCACTTTGAGCGAATTGCTGGTGACGGGAAATTTGACGCTGTGCTTGAAACTGTGGTGTAAATCGTGCATCCGATCTTCGAGCCGTTCTCGCACGCTATAGGGGGCAGTGGCACGCATCACGCCCGCGTCGAATCCCGTCCAGTGATAAATCGGGCAGTCGCCATCGCCTAACGTCTCTGCGAACATCTCCCATGCAATGTCCTTATCCGGCACGGTGGTGATGGTTCGCCCGTCGTGGAGCGCAACCGTCTGCGGGTTGCGCCTGTCCGCGACGATCAGCACGTGGGCAACATTCTGCGTGTCCACCCATCCCCAACTCCACGGCAGTCCGGTAAACGGGTCGGTTTCCAGATCGAACATCACGCCGCACTGGTGACAGCGCTCCGGCAGCGGCTGATACCACACAGGACGACCCTCGACGAAGGCGCGTGCCTGTGCATGAACCGCGTGTGCCGTCGTCTTGATGCCCTTATACTGTGTCAGCGCTTCAGGCGGCATGGCGACGATTTGATCGAGTGTGGTGATGCCGCACGCCTGCAAATGTTGTTTTGCCAGCCTGCTCAACCCCGGAAGCATGGAGATGTGATGCACCGCCAAACCTACCTATGTCTCTATACGGAGTGAACGTGGGAAGCTCGTCAGCACTTCCAGCCCGGTATCCGTTACCAGAACGTTGTCCTCGATGCGAACGCCGCCAAGACCCGGCACGTACACGCCCGGTTCAATCGTGAAGGTCATTCCCGGCTCAAGTGGCTCACTCACGCCGCCTGCGATCTGCGGGATTGGCTCGTGTACATCCAGCCCTAAGCCGTGTCCGGTACGATGGATGAAATACTGTCCATAGCCTTCCGCCTCGATGACTTGCCGCGCGGCTCTGTCCACCTGTTCGCAGGGAACGCCCGGTTTAGCAGCGGCTTTGGCGGCTTCATTGGCGCGAAGCACCGTGTCATAGATTTTTTGCATTTCCGCGCTCGGCGTGCCGAGGCAGAAGGTGCGCGTGATGTCGGCAGGGTAGCCGTCCACCTTGCAACCATAGTCAATCAACAGAAATTCATCTCGTTCAAGGGCGCGATGGGTGGATGAACCATGTGGATTGGCGCTGTTGGGTCCGGTCTGGATCAGCGATTCAAACGCCAGCCCATCGCCGCCGCCTTCGGTCATCAGCGCATCCAATCGCGCAGCAATCGCCTTTTCCGACATCCCCGGTTGAATCTCTTCAAGCAGCTTGTGCAGCGCCGCCTCGCTAATGGCAATCGCGCGTCGCATTGCCGCGATCTCATCGGGAGTCTTACGAGCGCGGATGCCGATTAACTCACGCTCCACAGGCTTGACCTTGAGCGTGCTATCCAATTTAGAAAAGGTAAGCCATTCGGTGACGCGCATAGTCATCCCATCAACGCCAAGCGTCTTGCCTTGTAAGCCAAGCTCGTGCAGGGCACGGGCGAATGCGCCTTCGTAGCCTTCTTCATCGCTCCACACAAATAACCGCGCTTCCAGATCAGAGCGGTTGGTAACTTTTTGCGCTTCCAACTGAGGAATAATGACCGATAGCCCGTCTTGTGTGAATAACGCGACGATGGGGCGTTCGGAAAGGTGAACGTCCAGACCCGTAAAATAATGCATGTTCGTACCGGGAACAATCGCAATTGCATCGACTCCACCGATTGCCATGAGTTTGTCGATACGCCCCTGATAATCCATTACCTTTACTCCCAGAAGTGGATCACAATAAAGGTTACAAAGTATAGCAGAAGGATGTCATCAGGCGTATGGGGATGGGGAGAGGGTTGAGTAATGAGAGCGTGTTTGTTAAATAAAAGCTAACGAGTTAAGCGACGAAGCATAAGATGAGACATCGCCAGATAGATAAAACCTTCCGAGACAGCCGGAAGTTGTTCAAAATCCTTGCTCAAGCGTCGGAAGCGGTTCAACCAAC
>DATGQJ010000732.1:0-4311 GCA_035304265.1 Oceanobacillus sp. | reverse complement strand
TGCATCCGAGCACACCAGCGTGAGGTGGTGCAAGCCCAGTATCGTCATCGTTTCCCGCCTCCCTACCCGCCTAACGTCAACTAACAGACTTACTTGACCACATTCGCCATCATTCCGCGCACGAACTCGATTTCGTCGTCGATAATGGTATGCCCCATGTTGGGATAGAGCCGCATGGTCACGTCGGCATCGAGTAAACGCAGCACATCGGCGGTATGCAGCACCCGCGCTTTGGGGATATGCGCGTCTACGTCGCTGCATCCCAGAAAGACGGGCGTGCCATCCAGTGAGCCGGGATAATTGCGCGGTGTGCCGTCGGGTCCGATCAAGCCGCCGCTTAACCCGACTAACCCGCCGTAGCGCTTGGCATTGCGTGCCGCAAATTCAGTCGCGAGACACGCCCCCTGAGAGAAACCCAGCAGCATAATGCGCTCATTCGGAAAACCCGCGTCGTTCAGGCGTTGAATCGTCTCGCCAACCACCGCCAGCGCCGACGTGAGATAAGGCTCGTTCAGTGCAATCGGCTGCATGAAGCTGTGCGGATACCACGTGTTGTTGAATGCCTGTGGGGCAAGGTAAGCAAAATCCGGCTGTTGCAGCTCGTCACTCAGCCAGAGGATGCTTTGCGCCGTCGCGCCGCGTCCGTGTATCATGATCATTGCCGCGCGTGCCTGATCCAGCGGCGCACCTGCCAGTAAGAGTGGTTGTCCCTGATGGGGGTTTGTGGACTGCATTGCTATCGTCCTTCATTCCAGTACGGGTTCTTCACCGATTTGCTTCTCTAAGAAGCGGCTCAGATCGCGCAGCGGACCTCGAAGCAGCGCACCGACGATGATGGGCGGTGACATCATCTCTTCCGGCGAAATCTGTCGAGTGAGCATCATCCCGATTTGCTCCTGATACAGCGGGTCTTGCAGCAGCCAGCGAAGCCATGTGCGCTCGGAAAACTCGTTGAACCATTTTGGGGTGCGCGGGTAAAGCGTGTTGCGCACCCGCTCGATGGTTGCACGATACATGGGATAGGTTTGGGCGCGTGCATTTTCATCATACCAGACCAACGCCTCATCCCACAGTTTTCGTCCGGCTTTCCAATCGTCAATCGCCTGTGCAAGCAACTTCGCCGTGAATACCGCGTCGTAAATCCCCTGCCCGTCAATCGGGTCTTTCTGGTGGTAGGCGTCGCCCACCAATGCCCATCCTAGCCCGCCGGAATCGCGGTAGAGATTGCCGATGCGTTTCATGCCGCGCACTTCGGTGACGCGCTCGGCGTGTTCAAGCCGCTGCCAGACAAACGGATGATTGAGCAGCAAATCCAGATAAAATTCCTCAACCTGCCCCGGCGCGGCGGTGAGTTTCTCTGCCTGTCCTTCGACTGCTACTGCCAGCGTGTCGTCGGCGCTATCCATCATCAGAAAGCCGTAGCCTTTGCCCTCACTGTAGGCAACCGCCGCCGCGCCTTTGTCGTCAAACGGCGCTGCATTTTTCCAGTAGGCGTAATACAGCGTTGTCGGATATTCGAGATCGTGGTCGCGTTCGCCCGCTTTGACGGCACGCGCCACGGTGCTGAAACGACCATCTGCGCCAACCACCAGATCGGCGGTGATGGTTTCGCGTGTACCCTCTGCTCCCTGCCCCACAACCCCGGCGACACGCACGCGATCCCAGACCAGATCAACTACGGAATAATTATCGCGTCCATCAACTGTCGGAAAGGAAAGCGCGTGCTGCCAGAGTGCGCCGTCAAACCGCGCTCGGTCTATGGCGTAGGCGTAATCTCGACCATGCGCCATCGGGATCGCAATATCCGCTCGCATTTCCGGCGTGATGTTGATCAGGCGGTGAATTTTGGGGGTATTGCGGGCATATACCGACTCATCTGCACCAATTTCATCCAATATTTCCATCGTCGAAGCATAGATAATCGGTGATGACGCACCGGGCAGGCTCGGCATCTTCGCGCGTTCCAACAGCAGCACGCGAAGTCCCTGCTGCCCCAACCGCGCGGCAAGCGTCGAACCTGCCAGACGACCACCGACGATAATCACGTCATAATGGGTTGTACTCATGGCGATCCATTCTCAATTCAATTACGGTAATATTATGCCGCATTGCCGCCAGATCGCACGGAATTTTCACCCGATTCTCAGAGGCTTAGAAGTCTATGAAACCCCTCTTTTTGGCGCTCCTTTTTTTGCTTACGGTGACGTGGAATGCTACGGCGCAAGAGCATCCATGGAGTGATCGCGTCTTCTATGAAATCTTCGTGCGCAGCTTTTACGACAGCGACGGTGACGGGATTGGCGATTTGCAGGGCGTTATCGAGAAGCTAGACTACCTGAACGATGGCGATTCCAGCACGATGACCGATCTTGGCGTAACCGGATTGTGGCTGATGCCGGTCATGCAGTCACCGAGCTATCACGGCTATGATGTGATCGATTACTTCCAGATCGAAGAAGACTACGGCACAAACGAAGACTTCCTGACATTGATAGATGAAGCCCATGCACGCGGGATGATCGTGATCGTCGATCTGGTAATGAACCATACGTCGGTGGAGCATCCGTGGTTCGTCGCTTCTGCCGAAGGCGACCCGGAGTATGCCGACTGGTATGTGTGGTCGGACGAATCGCTAACCTACCGAGGACCGTGGGGACAGCAGGTGTGGATTCCGCGTAACGGGCGTTCATACTACGCGGTGTTCTGGGATGGAATGCCCGATTTGAATTACAACAACCCCGAAGTGACCGAGGAAATGTACAACATTGCCCGGTTCTGGCTGGAAGATATGGGCGTGGATGGCTTCCGGTTGGACGCGATCAAGCATCTGGTTGAAGAAGGCAACGGTCAGGAGAATACGCCGTCGAGTCATGCATGGATGCAGTCCTTCAATGCGTTCATCAACTCGGTGGATGCTGATGCGCTGACGGTTGGCGAGGCGTGGAGCACCAGCTACGAAGCCGCCGAGTACGTAGAAAATGACGAGGTTGATCTGGTTTTCGAGTTCGACCTTGCGACAGCAATGGTTCAGAGCGCGAGGCAGGGCAATCGCGCGTCGGTTGCAGCGATACAGCGGCGTACCTTGTCTCTGTATCCAGAGGCGCGGTATGCGACTTTTCTGACGAACCACGACCAGAACCGGGTGATGAGCGAACTGCACGGGAACGTGGGCGCTGCGAAAGTGGCGGCGTCGCTTCTGCTGACTGCGCCGGGGCTGCCTTTCATTTACTATGGCGAAGAAATCGGGATGCAGGGGCAGAAGCCGGATGAGCGCATACGAACGCCGATGCAGTGGGATGCGACGGAAATCACGGCAGGCTTCACCACCGGACGACCATGGCAGCCGCTTTCGACAGGCAACGAGGACGGAATCAACGTTGCTGATCAAATGGACGATCCCGACTCGTTATGGAGTCATTATCGCAACCTGATTCACGTTCGGAGCGGCTATGAGGCGCTGCAATGGGGTGAGTTCGCCATGGTCAAGTCCGAGGTACGAGCGCTCTACAGTTTTCTGCGGTATACGGACGATCAAACGCTGCTGGTGGTGATCAACCTCTCGGATGAGCCAGTGGAAGATTATGCGTTGACGCTGGAAACGGGAACCTTGACGGACGTAACCGGGGCGAGTCTCGTGTTTGGCAACGGTGAAGCGGCTGTGCCGACGGTGAATGCGGACGGTGGGTTTGATGCGTATGTGCCGATGGACGTTTTGCCCGCTTACAGCACGACGATCATCGAGTTGCGCTAGCTGTTCTTGTACAAAGTTGCGGTTTCAACAATAAAGACGGGGTTCGCGGGAAGCCCAACCCCCGCTCCACGGTGTGGAGTGGGAGTTGAGCAAGACGGAGATGAGGTAAAGTTCATCACCTAATCGCCGCTGGACTGAGGAACGGGTTCGTTGCTGCCGTCGGTACTCACGGGTACGGCTTCGCCTTCGTCCTGATAGCGGAACTGGCTCATGTAGAGGTCATAGTACGCACCGCGCTTTTCGAGCAGTTGGTGATGCGTGCCACGCTCGATGACTTCGCCATCCACCAGCATCATTACGAGGTCGGCGTTGCGAATGGTGCTGAGGCGGTGAGCAATCACGAAGCTGGTGCGCCCTTTCAACAGTTCTTCAAACGCCTTCTGAATGATGCGCTCAGTGCGGGTGTCCACGCTGGAAGTCGCTTCGTCCAGAATGAGGATGCGCGGGTTCATCAGCGCGACACGGGCAATGGCGATCAACTGGCGCTGCCCCTGACTCAAGCCGGAGCCACGTTCACCCAAAACCGTCTGGTAGCCTTCGGGCAAGCGTTCGATGAAGGT
>DATGQJ010000731.1:0-4761 GCA_035304265.1 Oceanobacillus sp. | reverse complement strand
TCGCTGAATCCACGCTTCACGCTGGCGCTGCTGCGTAATACGACTGTTCAACCGTCGCCGGAATGGATGCAGTGGCGGCTGAAACTGGTGGGGCAGCGCCCGATCAACAACATCGTGGACGTGACCAACTACGTCACCTTCGAGATCGGGCAGCCGCTACACGCCTACGATTACGACAAGCTGCGGGCACGAGCAGGCGGGAAAGCGCCGAAGATCATCACGCGGTTGCCCAAACTGGGCGAAACGCTGGAAACGCTCGACGGCGTGACCCGCACGCTCTACGACCATAACATTCTGGTCTGCGACGAGGCGGGCGTGCTCGGTCTTGGCGGCGTGATGGGCGGCGCGGACACCGAAATTGACGACAATACCAAGAACGTGCTGCTGGAAGCGGCCGCATGGAACTTCATCAACGTTCGCCGCACGATGGGGTCGCAGAAGCTGCACACTGAAGCGGCAGCGCGTTTCAGCCGGGGCGTGCATCCCAGTCAGGCGCTGCTTGGCGTGAAGCGTGGTATTGAATTGATGCGCCAGACCGGGGGCGGTCAGGTAGCACAGGGCATTCTGGACGAGTATCCGCTGCCCGCCGAAGTCGTGACCGTCGAACTCCCCGTGCGCGAAATCCGCCGCATTCTGGGCATGGATTTCACAGCGGAGCAAGCGGCACAGTTGCTGGTGCGCGGCGGCTTCACCGTACAGATCGAAGGCGATACACTTCACGTTGGTGTGCCGGATGACCGCATGGACATCGGCACGGGCATCATCGGGCAGGCAGACTTGATCGAGGAAATCGCCCGAATTTATGGCTACGGCGCGATCCCCAACACCATTATCGCCGACGTGATCCCGCCGCAGTTTCCCAATACTGCCTTCGAGCACGAGGAACGCGCCCGCGACGTGTTGGTCGCGCTGGGACTGCGTGAGATCATCAGCTACCGTTTGACCACGCCGGAACGCGAGGCGCAACTCACGCCGCCCGGTCTGCCGTCGTCGCTGCCGCAGGGTGGCTACGTGGAACTGGCGAACCCGATTGCGCCGGACAAAACGGTCATGCGTCATTCGCTGCTGACCAGCCTCTTGGAAGCAGGGCGCAACAACGCTCGCTACGCCGAGCGCCAGCAGTTGTTCGAGATCGGCAGCATCTATCTGGATCGTGAGGATCAGGAACTTCCAGACGAGCCGCGCCGACTCGGTATCCTCATCACGGGCAAGCGCGATTTCGGCGGCTGGATGGGCGGAAACGAGTCGGAAAACGCCGACTTCTTCGATTTGAAGGGCGTGGTCGAAGGGCTGCTACACGGGCTGCACATCACCGGGGCAACTTACACCCGTGCGCAGCACAGCAGCTTCCATCCGGGACGTTCGGCGCTGTTGAGTGTGAACGGCACGGAAATTGGCGTGTTCGGGGAATTGCACCCGTTGGTGGCGCAGGCATTCGATTTGACCGACGCGCCAGTGCTCGCTGCCGAGTTCGATCTGGATGCGCTGCTGCAACACGTCGATCCGCTGTATTCAGTCACGCCACTTCCGGTCACGCCGCCTGTGCTGCAAGACATCGCGCTGGTGGTCAACGAGCAAACGCCAGCCGCCGAAGTCGAGCGTGTGATCGTGAAGGCGGGCGGCGATTTGTTGAAGGGCGTGCGACTGTTCGACGTGTATCAAGGTGATCCAATTCCGGCGGGACACAAGAGTCTTGCCTACAGCCTGACTTACCAGACCGACGAGCGCACCCTCACCGACAAAGAGGTTGCCCGCGTCCACGCAAAGATCGTCAAAGCAGCAGAGCGCGAATTAGGCGCAAAACTGCGAGCGTAACGTAACGTCCCACCAGTTGACGCTGCTTAATTTGCGTTAACAAAATAAGGCGGAGATCGCTTTCTCGAACCTCACCCCCGCACTTCGTGCTCCCCCTCTCCACGAAGTGGAGAGGGGGTTGGGGGGTGAGGTTTCCAGCTTCCTGTAAACTCTGTCTTTATTTGTAAAACCGCATGAAGCAGATCAGTTGGTGGGACTTTTGTTTGGAGTACCCGTTGAATTAGAATAGGACATCCAGCGCATTTGCGCCCAGCTTGCAAGGAAATACATGGGCAATTCCTTTTTCCTCGTTTTTGAAGGGCTGGATGGCTCCGGCAAAACCGAAGTCGCCCGCCGTCTTGCCGACATTCTGCGCTCATCTTTCGGTGATCGCGTCAAACATACCTACGAGCCGCACAACCCGTCAGCGGCAGGCGATTTCATCCGTCAAGTGTTGGCGAAACAGATTGCGGTTTCGTCGCGCACGCTGGCGCTTGCTTATGCCCTCAACCGCGCCGACCACAACGAGCGCGTGATTGTGCCGTTTCTCGACGGCGGCGACGAGCGCGTGATCATCTGTGACCGCTACTATTTATCGTCGCTGGTCTACAATACCTCGCCGGAACTGCCTATCGAGAAGGTGATGGAACTGAACGCCAGCGCCCGCCGCCCGGATTTAACCCTGTTCCTCGATGCCAGCGAAGAAACCTGCTATCAACGCATGGGGGCGCGGGGCGGAGACCGTGAACTCTTCGACGACAAGCTGGAAGAGATGCGCAAACGTTACGCTCACGCAATCGCGTTCCTCAAGGATCGGGGTGAGAACATCGTGACCATCAACGCCGATCCCGGCTTGCTCGACGTGCTCAACAGCATCATCGACGTGCTCAACGCGCATAGTCCCGACTGGCTCAACGTGCAGCCGGTTTCCTCGCTTGCATGAACCGCCAGCAGTTGGAGCAGGTGGTTCGCGCCATCGAGCCTGAAAGCAAACTTCTACGGGCATGGCAACTGACAGGCGGACTGTCGGCGCACATGACCGCATTCGAGATATTGCTGCCGGATGGTCGGACGAAAAAGCTGGTTCTGCGCCAGCCGGGAAGCGTGACCCTTCAACGTAACCCCAATGCTGCCGATGAAGAGTTCCGGCTGCTGCAACTCTTGCAATCAGCGGGAATTGCTGTGCCTACACCTTATCATCTCGACCCATCGTCGTATCTGGTGATGGAATACGTCGAAGGTGAACCGGATTATGCGCCTGCGGATGCCGTCCAGCTTGCTGCCCAGAGCGCCACGCAGCTTGCCCGCATCCACCAGATTGACGGCTCGACACTATCATTTCTGCCTCGACAAACGACATTCGCCGAGCAGTACGCTACGCCGTCCGCCCGTGACGAATCGCAACTGGAACGCCGCATACGCAAGATTTTGCGCGACGCCGGATCGCAGCCTTCGTTGAATCGTCCCGTTTTGCTGCATGGGGATTTCTGGCCCGGCAACCTTTTATGGAAGGATGGCGAACTGGCGGCAGTGGTCGATTGGGAGGATGCTCACATTGGCGATCCGCTGGCGGATTTCGCCATCAGTCGCCTCGACATCCGGCTGATCTATGGCATAGAGGCGATGCAAGCGTTCACCGAACGCTACCAATCACTCTCAGCCATTGATTACACACATTTGCCTTACTGGGATTTATGTGCCGCTTTGCGTGCCGCGCCCAATCTCGCGCTGTGGGCGTCCGGGTTTCCGCAGCTTGGCAGAAGCGATCTCACCGAGCAAGCCCTGCGCGACGGGCTGACGTGGTTTGTGGAGCAGGCGTTGGAGCGTGTCTGAAAATTCCTACGGAAGAAAAATCTCAGATACGAGCCGGAGCAGACACGCAGGTCTGCCCCTACCCGCAAACGGGGCTTGTAGATGCGAACCCACGGGTTCGCCCAACGAACCGACGTAACATCCAATTTCCAGACACGCTCTAGAACAACTAACTCTCACTAGAAAATGATTGAGGCGTTCAGCCGAACGCCTCAATTATGCTCGTGCCGCTTACTTCATGGCTTTGCTAAATATCATCCCGCACGGCGTTCAGCAGTAGCTCCGCTGCTTGGAACGAAGCAAGTGCCTGCCGAACGTCCCTCAACTCCTGTGCTGCGTTGGCAGCAAGGGCGTTGCTGTTGCAGGCGAACTCGAAGTCTGTCCAGCCCATCCGAATTTCGTCTAATCCGCTGTTGATCAGCCGTACCGCTTCCGCAAGGTCTGGGGATGCGAGCGCATCGGCTTCCGGCAGCACGTAATTCTCAGGGACGGGCGGGTGCGCCGCGCCACAGGCTAACGTTGATCCTGAACTCTGCACGTCCACCCAGAACTGTTCCAACATAGTGGCGGTGCCACGTACCTGAGTGACGTTCGAGATAATGCCGTACAGGGTCGCCAGATGCGAACGCGGATCGGCAATAATGATTTCGGTGGTGGGCGGTGGCGTATTGGTCGGCGCTTCGGTTGGCAGGATTTCAGTCGGTGGGGCAGCCGTCGGTGCAATGGTTGGCAGCACCACTTCCTGACCGCTCTCCGCCGCGTCCAGCGCCGTTTGCAAATCGGGAAGCGTTTGAATGGTGTTCACCAGCGACGCATACACCGGACCCACTTGCTCCACTGCTAACGGTTCGATTTCCAGACATGCCGCATCGAAGCGATTGTATGCCGTTGTATAGCTGGAGTGTGCGACGTTCAGCCTGTCCACAATTTGCGCGATGTCAGGATAGCCGCCCGCATCCTCAGGAAGTAACTGTATCGGCTCCACGATGTTGAAATACGCCGTGCAGTCCAACGTGCCACCGCCAAGCGCCTTCTGAAACTCGCCTTGCAAAGTCGTGGTGTTATCGCGCAGGGCGATGAACCTTTGTCGAATGTCGCTCAACAGGGTAGCGCGGGGCGTGACTGGCGTAACTTCGAACAATCCCACACGGGCAA
>DATGQJ010000730.1:0-5654 GCA_035304265.1 Oceanobacillus sp. | reverse complement strand
AAGGCTTGTACATTTTCCCGCGCAGCGTTCCGCCGCCGGAAGACTGGCGTGAATGGCTGGAAGCAGGTCGAATAAACGATCTGCCATTGGGTCCCGATGGACGCACCGCGTTTGAGGCATTTCGTGTGGCGGGGGATACGCCACTGCCCGGTTCGACAGGGTTGGCAGCCACATCTGTCCGTAATCCTTACCTGACGCTGGTCGGGCTGCAATCGACCCCAATCGCTGCGGGAGAACGCGGCGACGTTGTGGTCGATTGGCGGGTTGATTCGCCTATCCCTGTGCGCGACCTCACCCCTATCATCGAGCTGCGAGCCGCACAGGGGGCACAGTTGTTCCGGGTTCACCAAGTTCTGACCGAAACCGACGAATGGCGGGTTGGCGAAGTTGTGCTGGATCGGGTTGAAGTGGATGTTCCGGTTGGCACACCGCCGGGCGAATACATCCTGCGGGTGGCGTGGGTCGAGCGCAGTAGCAATCAGTACGTGACCTATCTCACCGAGGATGGCACGCAGGGCGGAATCTGGGCTGAGGTCGGCAGTTTGACGGTGGTGCGTCCCGCGCAGTTCCCGGATGCGGCAACGTTTTCGATTGATCAACGGAACGAAGTGGACTTTGCTGAAGGGATACGGTTGCTTGGTTGGGATAACCTGCCGCAAACGCTTAGACCCGGCGAATCCATCCCTGTGACCTTGTACTGGCAGGGAATAACCGTCGAGGACGAACGAGCAGAGGTCGTCTTAACCGCCAGTTTGCGGAACGCTGCGGGTAAAGACACGGTATTGTGGACAGGGACACCTACGGATAATCAACATCCGGTTTCGGAATGGCTCGACAGTGAATTGGTCATGGATCATTTGTCGTGGGTTGTTCCCCGCGAACAGGCGAATGGAAGCTATCAAATTATCCTGAGCGTAGGGGACAGCGAAATTCCGCTTGGAACAGTGGAGATTGCAGGTGTGGCACGGGTTTTTGATCCGCCAACGGTGCTGCACAGGTCGGATGTCCAATTTGGCGCAGCGTTAGACTTATGGGGGTATACGCTCGAAACAAACGAAGATGGGCTGTATCTCTCATTGGTTTGGCACGCCGATGACGTGGTTTCTGCTGATTACAAAGTATTCGTTCACGTCGTGGATGAAAATGGCGCAATCATCAGTCAGCGAGACGCCATGCCGCTTGACAATACTTATCCGACTTCGTTGTGGTTGGTTGGGGAATATGTTGAAGATCGCTACAATTTTGAAATGCCCGATCAGTCGTATTCAATCCGAGTAGGGTTATACTTGCCAGAGACAGGCGAACGATTGCCGGTAGAGGCAGGCGGGGAAATTCAACCCGACGGCTATTTGGTTATAAATCCATAACAGTCCATTTGTTAAAAAAGGCTCTATTGTTTTTCAAAAATTTATGGTTAAATAGTCTAGAATTCTATGTGAAATCGTTATCGCGCTGAAATTTGCGCGAAACATTGTGGGGGAGTCATCTGTGCCAGAGTTTGAACTGCGCAGTGATGAAGGTGTGGTGTACCGGCTCGATACGCCGACGGTGCAGGGCTATATTCTCGGACGCTCGGATGAACACAGTGATTTTGCTCCCGATGTCGATCTGGCGAATTATGGTGCCCGCGATAAGGGAGTATCGAGGCGACATGCGGCGCTGGTGCGCTATCACGGTAGACTGCACATCCTCGATTTGAATTCGGTTAACGGCACGTTTCTAAACGGCACGCGATTATTATCCGATAATCCGTACCCTGTCTCTGCGGGTGACGAGATTCGTATTGGGACATTAAACCTGCGTATTGAGCGGGTTAAAAATTAAAACTTAATTAAGATACTACCACGGGAGATTTGCGGCTTTATAAAGATTGTGATTTGTGATAAACTTTAATCTTCGGTAGTTTGGATAATTTCTCACATGATATGAGCGAGATGGTACAAACACAACTACGATTCAACGGTTCTGTCTGGTGCAATTTGGATATTGCACTTCGTAATCTGGATCAATTGTTCGGACGTGTAGTGCAGCCCCAGGGACTAACGATTATCGAATGGTACATCCTCCGGGCGCTATACGAACGCAACGGGCAGCACGCCTCCGAACTCGCGCGGGCAGTGGGCCGCGCGGCGACCAGTTTCACCCCGAATCTTGATAAGCTACAGCAGAAGGGACTGATCGAACGTCGTCCCGATCCGACGGATCGTCGGGCTGTGCATATCTATCTCACCGAACAAGCCGAAAAGCATCGCGATGCCGTTATGGACAGCGCCGCACGCGCCGATGCTTATCTGCGCGATCTGTTCTCTGAAGAAGAATTCAATACGTTCCTGAGTGTGCTCTCGACTCTCCAATCGCTGGAGCCGGACAACAACATCGAGAACTACACTTCGTCGGACAACAAGCGCCGCAATACCAACGGCAAGCGCAACTAACGAATTCTAAGTAGGTGAGCAAAATGGAGACCTGCGCTCTTGGCTAAGAGTGTAGGTCTTCTTTTTCTTGTGCCAACTTTTCCAACGCTTTCGCAAACGCCTGAAATGCGGTGGTATCGTAAAGGACGAAGCGTACCAGTGTGAAGCCTTCGTGCTGGCGCACGAAGTCCATAACGGTGCGCAGCGCAATTGGAGCCGCTTCATCGAGCGGATAGCCGTATGCGCCCGTGCTGATGGCGGGAAATGCGATGCTTTTGACTCCATGCTCGTGTGCCAGTTCCATGCTGCGGCGGTAGGCGCTCTCCAGTAAGCGAGGTGCGTCAGGGTCAGGTCTGCGAAGGAAAGCCCGGTAAACCGGACCTACCGCATGAATCACATAACGCGCCTTGAGGTTGTATCCCCCTGTGATCTTGGCGTCCCCTGTCTTGCAGCCGCCGAGTTCTCGCGTCTCCGCAAGCAATAACGGTCCTGCGGCGCGGTGAATCGCGCCGTCTACGCCCCCACCACCCAATAGGGAGCTATTCGCCGCATTGACAATCGCATCGGTATCCTGTTGGGTGATGTCCCCTTGAACCAGTTCGATGATTGTGTTATTGATTTGTATGCGTGTCATGGGTTGATTTGTTCAAGTCATCTTAGAAACGACGATTGGAGTATAACAAATGCAGGCGCTCACCCCACATGATGTTCAATCCACACTCCAGCGAATGGGAATAGATCCCCAGATGCGCTTTTATGAGACCACGACTGCAACTTCTCAGCAAGCGGCGGACAATATTGGCTGCGAACTGGGGCAGATCGTGAAGAGCCTGTGCTTCATCGTCGAGACGGAAACAGGACGGCAGCCGATTCTGGTACTCACCAGCGGCGACCAGCGAGTCGATGATCGCAAGATCGCCGAGCTTTACGGCGTTGGTCGCAAACGGGTCAAGATTGCCACGGCTGAGGAGTGCGTCGAAATCTACGGTTATCCGCCGGGAAGTGTGCCACCTGTCGGACATCGCAGCACCGATCTGCACGTCTACATCGACGATTCGCTGCAACGTTATGAACAGTTATACGCGGCGGGCGGCGCACACAATGCCATTTTCCCGATTAAACTGGATCAATTGATTCAGGTGACAGGGGGAAAAGTGATCAACGTCGTGAGAAGTGATAACGCACAATCGTAGCGAAATGTTCTATATTGGGTTTATTATTATGGTGTCGTCAGGGTTGTCATTCGACGGGGGACCTCGTGTTTCGTCGGCGCACACAGCAAACCCAGACCGAACTGGTCATCGACCATGATAAATGTTACTCATGCGGGGCATGTGTCGCCGTGTGCCCGCCTGACTCCCTGTTTCTTCTCGATTTACATTTGACCGTCGATCATGGTACCTGCACGCGCTGTGATCGCTGCGTGGCAATTTGCCCCGTCCACGCGCTGTCACTCGTGGCAACCGAGCGTTCTGCCTCATGAAGACAGCTTACGACGTTGTTGTTGTGGGCGCTGGTCCCGCAGGATCGGCAGCCGCCATTCGCGCCGCCGAGGGCGGATTAGATGTCCTGATGATTGAAAAGCGTCAGGAGATCGGCGTTCCGGTGCGCTGTGGCGAGGCAACCGACATCGGGACAACTGAGCGATTTATACCGTTGGATAATCGTTGGATCGCCCGGCGAATCGATAAATATGCGGTCTACAATGCGCAAGGCGACTGCGTTGTCGTGCCGCCGAGTTCAGACACGATCATCCTCGATAGAAAGGTGTTTGATGCGGCGCTAGCGCAGCGAGCCGCGCACATGGGTGCGGAAGTGCGAGCGAGCGCGACGGCGGTGGGGCTGTTGCGCGAGAACGGGGCGGTTAGCGGCGTGAAGATCAAGACGATGGGGCGCAGCTACGACGTTCGTGCAAAGTTGGTGGTCGCCGCCGATGGAACCGAATCGCAAGTCGCGCGTTGGGCGGGTCTCAAGACCATTCCGCCGCTTGCTGATTTCTACGTTGGGCTGCAATTCACGCTGACCGGGATGCGCCGCTACATCACCCCCGATTTCTGCGAGTATCACGTCGGCAACGAAACCGTTGCGCCGGGTGGCTACGTCTGGGTGTTTCCAAAAGACGAGGAAACCGCCAACGTCGGCATCGTCATCAGCGCGAATCGTGCGCGTGAAGTGAGTGCGCAAACGTGGCTGGAACGTTTTGTCGAACGACACTACCCCGGCACAAGCATTTTGAGCGTGGTGGCGGGGGGGATTCCGATCACAGGCGCGATCAAGCAAATGGTGACCGATGGGCTGATGGTCATCGGAGATGCAGCGCATCAGGCTGATCCTCTGACGGCGGGTGGCATCAGTCTGGGCATGATGGGCGCGGAAATGGCAATGGAAGTTGCCGTGCCCGCCATCAAACGCGGTGACGTTTCGGCGAAGGCGCTGCGCGGCTATGAGGAACTATGGAAAGAGCGCTTTGGCAAAATGCACGCCGCGCTGCTAGCAGTACGCAGAATCCTCACGCGCATGGACGAAAAGCAGTTCGACGCGCTGATTCGCAAAGCCGCGACCCTGCCGATTGACACCATGACTCCGGCTGCATTCGTCCTTGAATTGCTCAAAACACATCCGGCGCTACTGCTTGAAGCCCGGACGCTGATCACGACAGGGTTGATTTTGAAGTAGCGCCATCATGGTTTTGCGGTTGCTGTGCGAAGCCGCCGCGCCATCACCAGAATGATGCTGATGGCGACGATACCTGTCAGGATCACGTAGATACTTGCCCGCGAAGGCAATAAAGCGGGGAGGCGAAAAGTATCGCTCGACGTGATTTCCCACGAATTCAAGAAAAATGAGAAGCCGGAAATCGGTACAGCCATCCAGATCATCGGTAGGGAAGGCGTGATGCTTACCAGCGCGATCAGCGAGATTAAGTACCACGAATTCGCGGGTGTAGTGAAGAAGATAGCGAAATAGAGCATGATGATCGTCCACCCCTGTAGCCGACTCTGGATGGTGTTCCCCTTCAAGGTGCTATAAAGCAAAACCACGAAGAAGTCGGCGATGAGGATAAGACGAACCCCATTCGGAAATGCAGAAGCGCCTCGATTGACTTCCTCTAGATGACGTAGGATTAAGCCGGGTTCCTGAAGAAAAGGCGCATAAAGGATCAGCGTCGTGAACCCTGCGATGCGTGTACTGGTCAAGGTTCCCCGCCAGTTACGGTGTATCCCCTGCCATAAAATGAAT
>DATGQJ010000729.1:0-5491 GCA_035304265.1 Oceanobacillus sp. | reverse complement strand
GAGCACCATCAGGAGATTCTGATCATCCGGCACTCTGTCCACATAATAGAAAGTTGTTTCTGGAGAACTGAACTGGAACTCGCGCACCATCATTGACATTCTGTTGCTCTGGTTGGTGCGTTCGTAAATATAGAAGAACTGGTAGGTATTCAGCACGAGTACGGCGGTGACCAGTACAATGAAAGCAGCGCGTGGTGGGAATAAATTATGTCCTGTTTCCCAAAGGTATGCCGTACCCAACGCGGCAAATATCGCGTAAAAAGTAACGAGCAAGAAGGTACGGGTATGAGAGGGGTATATATATGGTACAGACCCACCAACGACAAACACAGATGTCAGGAAACTGAGCAGCAACAAGAGCGCCGTATATCGCTTCGTCGCAACAGTGATCAATCCGGTGACCCCTAAGAGCATCAATATGCTGCTGATCGGATCGAGAAGCGCCCCGGAAATGTAATGACTTTTCTGGTCAAAATACAAACTTGCGCTCAGGGTATACAGGACATTAGGAACAAGTTGTTGAAGGAGCGGATCGCTCACGTCTTTCATCTCTGAATGCGCGAAGATAGTGTTCGATACCCCATCACTGAACCACGTCGTATTGGATACACGAGGGAGAGCCGTAACCAAAATACCTATCATGCAAGCTATGACCAGCGGCATTACTGCCATTACGCGACGTTTCAATGGCAATCTTGATGTCGAAATCAGGAAAAACGCAGCGAGTACGAGTAGCGGTAGTGGAATTAACGGAATACCAAGAGTAAAAGTATAAAAGCTGAATGCGGCGCATACCCCCGCAAGGAACATCGCCAATCTGCTTTGATAGTGAAGTGCGATTGCCAAGAACATCAACATCATGGTGAAACTGGGAAGAAGTTGTGGTTGGTTGTAGCCAACGTGTGAAAGTCCCATCAGGTGATGAGCGCTGACAAAGAAAATTGCTGCAAGCAAGCCCACGTTCCTGCCTGCCAACTGACGTACCAGAACAAAAATCGCCGGCGCGCTTAAAAATACCATCAGGACGCTGTTGAACCGCCAGCCATAAATATTTTCTCCGTAGAGCAGCAGCGTGAGAGATTGCACGAAGGTCGCAAAAACCGGATGCGACGAATAGACCCCGCGCGAACTTAACAAGTTGGATATGTTGGGATTGCGCAGAAAAATTTGGGCAGCATTGTAAAAAGCATATTCATCGCCAACAAACGCATAACGCCATGAATCAAGCTGGTACGTGTAGATCGCCAGTCCAACAACAGCGATGAGTATCCAGATAGCGACAAGTCCTGAGATGCGCTTTACTCGCCACAATCCGTACAGGGCAAGGGTTACTCCGATGACGAAAGCTATACGCGACTCCGAGGATTGAAGGACTGGTGTGTGATAGAGAAAACCCAATAAAAGAAGCAGCAGAATATAGCCAAGCACACCGAGGATCGAGGCGAATGTTATAATGGAGGGTTGCCCGGTGGCACGGTCTAGGCTGTAAAAAGCAATTCCCCATAACAGGATTGTCCCAAACCAAAGCAGCGGGTGGGGGTAACGATTAGCAGTCGAGATCGCATTGTATGCAGTAAAGGCGGTGACCAGCACAGCCAGAGTCGCCAATAACAGGAATAGTCTCCGCCAGCGTCCGCTATAGGTGTGAGGAACCGATAAATCTATATCGCCTCCAGTCATGCTCAGTGCCACGCGGCGCAACGACAAACCAAGAAGAACCATTGCCACCAGCAAAATGAGCAGCACTAAGCCAAAATACGGAGGATAGCGCAGATTGCAGATCGGTAGAATACTGCAACTGATCGATGATAATCCATCGGAAGTATTTCGGGGAAGTTGAAGCCAGTGAACTGCACTTATCCACGCTTGCCCCAGCAAGAGCAGCGCTAGCCCTAACAACAGAGGTTTTCTTCGTACTACGGACTGATCCGGCATGTTGTGTTATTACGTTCATGAGCTTAATAATTGTTTGTCAGTATAGCGCAGGCAGGCAAAAAAAGGAGGCAAACGATGATCGCACGAGTGTGGCGCTGCACCGCAGCAAATGATAAAGCCGCGGACTATATCGAGCATTTCAATCATGGCGTTCTACCCGAACTGAGCCAGATTGACGGGTACAAAGGCGCATATCTGATGCGGCGCGAACTGGACGATGGCGTGGAAATCACGGTGATGACGCTGTGGGAATCAATGGACACCGTTCGTAAATTCGCGGGCGAAAATGTGGAAACAGCGGTGGTTGCTCCCGCAGCGCAGGCGGTGCTGCGGACATTCGACAAAATCGTGACTCATCACGAGATCGTGATGAGTCCAATGATGGCGTAATGAATAGCAAAACACGCCACTCCCTACATGGGTGGCGTGTCTTAAGTCGAGCGATAAACGTCGAACGCTAAATGGCGCGTCTGCCGGTAAATAGCCTTCCGAGAGCGATCAAGATAATCGCGCCGATGGTCGCTACGACGAGGCTGGCGATAACCCCTTCAATACCACCTTCCGGGCGGTACAAACCGAGCAACCCAACCAGAAATCCACCAACCAGAGCGCCGAGTAAGCCGAGAATGATGTCCCCAATTAAGGGCGCTGATGAACGCATGATCGAATGCGCCAGCGCACCCGCAATCGCGCCGACGATCAACCAACCGATACAGACAAACGGTGCTGCAAGAATGTCAGTGATAATATCCATGATGCTACTCCTCCGAAGCGATGTCAATTTGTCTAACAAACTACCTTACATAATATCAAATTAAATTTCAAAGTCAATTAAGACGATTTGTTATATTTGAAATAAGAGATCGAAACAAAAGAGGGGTAGCCATATCTACCCCTCTTAAAAGGCGATTTGTTGAAGGTGAAGCTTATGCTTCGATAATGGTGCCGACCCCTTCCATGCCCAGAACCGCATGGTAGAGGTCGTCGTCCGCCCAGAAATCGAGTACCAGAATGGGCATGTTGTTTTCCTGACACAGCGTAAAAGCGGTCATGTCCATAATCTGGAGTTTTTCTTGTAGCACTCGGTCATAGGTCAAGTGCGTATAACGAGTTGCCGCCGGGTCAAGTCTCGGATCAGCACTGTATACGCCGTCTACTTTCGTTGCTTTGATGATGATGTCGGCGTTGATCTCGGCGGCACGCAGCGCGGCGGCGGTATCCGTCGTAAAGTAAGGATTGCCGGTTCCACCCGCGATGATGACCACACGACCTTTTTCCATGTGGCGAATTGCCCGCAGACGAATGTACGGCTCGGCGATGGCTTTCATCTCGATGGCAGTTTGTACCCGCGTTACCCCCCCGGCGCGTTCGAGCGCGTCTTGTAACGCCAGCCCATTCATGACGGTAGCGATCATGCCCATATGGTCGGCGGTACTCTGCGCCATCCCACGTGCCACGCCCTGAGCGCCTCGCCAAAGGTTGCCGCCGCCGATAATGATGGCGATCTGCACGCCGAGGTCATGTACCTTCTTGACCTTCTGCGCGATGAATTCGGCGCGATCCGGGTCGATGCCAAAATTGCCCTCGCCGGAGAGCGCCTCGCCGCCTAACTTGAGGATAATCCGCTTGTATTTTGCCTGCCGGTGACCATTGCCGTTAGTCGAAACCATCTCTCCCTTCTTGCGGAATGCTCCACGCTTCATGCCTGATAATGTCGCGTTGCAAAAAAAGAGGGACTGGCAATAATGCCAATCCCTCCGAAAACGGTATAGTCTACAGGGAAGTGCTGATCGCGCCAGCGTGATCCAAGCCGCATTCGCTACTCTTCTGATGCGTCGTTGTTATCAGCCTCGCCCAGCGCAAAGCGAGCAAAGCGACGAATTTCAATGCTCTCGCCTACTTCCGCCACAACTTCGCTGAGAAGCTGGCTAACGGTCTTGCTATCATCCTTCAGGAATTCCTGCTCCATGAGCACAATTTCCTTGAAGAAGTCGTTCATACGCCCTTCAACGACTTTATCGGCGATGTGTTCCGGCTTGCCCTCTTCAATCGCACGGCGGCGCTGAAGCTGGCGCTCTGCCTCGACCACCGCTTCCGGCACATCCTCCCGGCGGATATATTCCGGCTTGAGGTTGGCGATGTGCAGTGCGATGTCTTTGGCGAAATTGCGGAAGGTTTCAGTGTTTGCCACGAAGTCGGTTTCGCAGTTCACCTCGACCAGCACGCCGAGTCGATTGTTGAAATGCAGATACGACTCGATCAAGCCTTCATTCATTGTGCGACCTGCGCTCAGTTTCTTGGCGGCTTTGGCGATGCCCTTCTCACGAAGATACTCAATCGCCTTATCAATATCGCCGCCGGTGGTTTCCAGCGCCTTCTTGCAATCCAGCGGACCCGCGCCAGTCGCTTCGCGAAGTTCTTTCACCATTTGTGCGGTAATTGCCATGTTGTAGCCCTATTCCTCTTCTACATCCTCATCGAGCAGCTTCTGGTTGCGGATTTTGGCGAGCGTTGATGCGCCGAGGAATGCCTCGTCGTCATCTTCTTCTTCCACGCCAGCGTAAGCATAAGCAGGTTCTTCCACCGTCTCTTCTTCGATGAAGTCTTCCTGCTTGCGCATGGATTGCCCTTCAATGACGGCGTCTGCCAAAGCCGCCACCAACAACTTGATGGCGCGGACAGCATCATCATTCGCCGGAATGATGTAATCGATCACGTCCGGGTCGCTGTTGGTATCGGCAAGCGCCAGCACCGGAATGTTGAGCGTATTCGCCTCTTTTACAGCGGTAGATTCACGTCGGGTGTCGATCACGATCAGCAAATCGGGAAGGCGGCGCATATTACGGATGCCGCCAAGACGAAGCTGCAATTTCTCGATCTTGCGCGTGAGTACCAGCACCTCTTTCTTCGGTAACAGGTCGAACTCACCATTGTCACGCCGCTTCTCAAGCTGCTTCAGCGTATCAATACGCTTGCGGATCGTGACCCAGTTGGTCAGCGTTCCACCGAGCCAGCGGGTATTCACGTAAGGCATGTTACAGCGTTCCGCTTCGCGGGCAACCGCTTCCTGTGCCTGACGTTTGGTGCCGACGAAGAGGACGTTACCGCCCTTCTGAACGATGTCGCGCACCATATCATAATACTGGTTGAGGTTGACGATGGTCTGCTGAAGATCGATGATGTGGATGCCGTTGCGCTCGGTGAAGATGTAAGGCTTCATCTTGGGGTTCCACTTGGTCGTGCGATGACCGAAGTGAACACCCGTTTCCAGAAGCGCCTTCATGGAAACGTTGGAAGGCATAAAAACTCCTCAGTTGGATAGTGTTTGAACGATCACGCCGATCATTCCCGGTGGAGCAAAAGCCAATCGCTACGATTTAGCCCAACACTCGCCGCCGAGTCCCGACGTGTGATATTTGGCGTGAAGCCAGATCGGGGCAATTATAGCGTTTCATAGTTCCTGAATTCAAGGGTGAAACGAGCGAGGGAGTGACTAAGCCGAACGGGTCAAGTCTAACAATGTAACTTCAAACCAACTGAGGAAATCGAAGGGATT
>DATGQJ010000728.1:0-4369 GCA_035304265.1 Oceanobacillus sp. | reverse complement strand
TCACGGACGATGCCGTAAAGCGTGTCATCTGAGAGGAATTTATAGGCGACCAACTCCGACTCTTCATCCGGTGGAAGTGACGGCAACGTCACCGACATAGCAGACCGAAGTTGATCGACCACGACTTCCTCTACCGATTGCGCCCTCGATTCGGCTATTTTGCGAAGCGGGTCGAAAATGGTATCTGGCAGACTCACAGTAACAGGATGATCGGTCATAACAATTCCAATAATCTCACCTTGCTTTGGTTTGATTCTATCACATTTAGCCCTCGTCACGCCGGGCAATGACGGGTTGATCGATGACCCAGAGCCACGTCCCATCGGTCAGGCGCGTGGAGGTCAGCGCCATGTTCCCCGTTCCGATTGCCGGGGAACTCCCACCCGTCACTGAGCAGCGATAGCTATGTTTAACGCTTCACTATCGGTCATTTTCACAGCCGATCCGGCTCTCCACTGCATCAGTTTCGCGCCTTCTGCCTTGCACCATCATCCACAAAGACCTACAATTCGGTGAAGAAAGTGCCTAAGTCCATCGGTTCCACTCGTTTGTTTGGCGACTTCGAGTGTACTGCGCTTAGATACTTTCTTCGTTATTTTCAATACCGGACAAGCCTTGAAGCCTTCTGGCTGAGGTTGCGCCCGCTGAAGCGGGCTGACACAACAGGGTGGAAGATCGTAGGGACATGCAACTGCGTGTCCCTACGATCTGCGTCTTTAATTGGAAAATTACCTAAGCCTTCGGGCTGGAGTTGCCCCCGACCACTCTAAGGTAAAGCCACCTTCAGGTGGCGCAATTCTAGCCGCTTCAGACTCCGGCGCTTCGAGTGAAATCCGCACCCGTGATTACGCCTGATGTTCGATCTGATAAGACAAAAACACGACGCCATTAGTGAGAACCTTCGAGTCTGCCAGTTTCAAGGGTGAATGATAGCCATCGGCAAACAGGCGGACGCCTTTGCCCAGAACAATGGGGTGTACCAGCACCTGAATCTCATCGATCAAGTCCGCGTCAAGCAGCGAATGAACGAGGGTCGCGCTGCCGATAATCCCGATCTTGCCGCCGGGCTGCTGCTTGAGCTTGCGGATTTCCTCGACGACGTTGGACTTGATCAGCGTCGAGTTATTCCAATCCGCTTTTTGCAGCGTTGTCGAAACAACGTACTTGGGTGCGTTGTTATACTTGTCAGCAATCCCGAATTCATTGTGCGTCATAGTGGGCCAGAATCCCGCGAAGACCTCATACGTGACCCTGCCCAACAAAAAGGCATCGGTGTCGTTGGTTTGGCGCTCTGTGATCTCGCCCATTTCCTCGGTCTGAAACGGAAACTGCCACGTATCGGGCGCTTCCATAACCCCATCCGCCGACAGGAATTCGGACACAACGATCTTCCTCATAATGTTTGCTCCATTTGGCGAAGGGATAAGATTCAAGGGCACTGATAGAGTGCAAGGTTGAATTGCGCTCTATTATAGCACAAATGTTTTTACGAGCAAATACAGATAATCATCCCTCGTCACGCCGGGCAATGACAGGCTGATCGATGACCCAGAGCCACGTCCCATCGGGCTGTTGCCGTGCGACTTCCGCCGTCACCGTGCCATTGGTCAGGCGTGTCGAGGTCAGCGCAAGTTCTCCCTGCCGCAACGCGGGGCGCTGCTGCCCCGGCTCAAATTTCGGCTTATGTGCCAGCATTTGAGTGTAGAATGCCCGAATCGCTTCCGTGCCTGTTGCAATCTCATTTTCCCCGATGGCGAGAACCGCGTCCGGTTCGTAGAGCGCTACCAGCCCTTCAACATCACCCGCGTTTGCCCTTTCCACGAAGAAACGGGCTAAATCCTCAGGCTGTCGAGCAGGCTCCCACTTGTTGCTGTCCATTTTGACCCCCTGTATAAGCACATATGTTCTGCTATTGTACCGTAGAATCCCATCCTTTTGTAAATATCTGAAGCCCTCAATAACTACACCAACAGGTACAACCCGATAAACAACAGCGTGTCATTGACGCCGTGCGCGAGGATGGGCGCGAGCAGGTTGCCACGACGCAGGTACAGCATTGCCAGAATCAACCCGAATATGCCGACATCGAGAATGCCAATCAAGCCCTGATAGGCGTGGGTAATCGCAAACAGCAGCACCGACACCGCAATCCCCGTCGCCCATCGAATCGAACCCAGTAACCCGCGCAAGGTGAAGATAATATGACCTCTGAAAAACACCTCCTCGCCGACTGCCGCTAATGTCCACGAGAGAATGATCACGCCAAGCAAACCGATTGGCTCATCCCCGATCAACGCGCGTGAGGCGACGACATCCTCGCGGCTCAACCCACCGGTCAGCGGAATAAAAACCAGAAATTGCAGCGCGGGCCAGATGACGCCAACGGCTGCACCAAGCGCGGCATCCTTCCGCCAGTTGGCAGGTACGGACAAGCCTATATCTGACAACTGTTTGCCGACCAGACGCAGAATGAAATGGAAGGCAGGGAGCAGCAATGCAAGACGAATAATCCCCAGCAGTCCAAGCGCCATGCCCGTAAGTTCTTCTGGATTTTCCGGCGAGCGCGAGCGTGATCGCCCCACCAAGCGCCGCAATCAGAAACCAGACTATGACGCCGAGGACAAAAGCGGCGAACCAGCGCCAGAATGATGCAGCCATCCTCTAATTCCTGTTCAAAAAAGATGATTTATCACTCTATACAATCGTTTACAGAGGTTTATGTTCAAATGTGTCACAAATCCACCCCCATGCTGGTCTTAGTTTTCAGAAGGAAACGTATGATGAGGTAATAGCATGGCAACGCAAATTGTGGTGATCGGCGCGGGTTTCGCCGGATTGATGGCAGCGCGTCGGCTGGCATGGAGAACGACAGGCTCAAACATCACGTTGGTGAACGGCACGGAACACTTCATTGAACGGCTGCGCCTTCACCAATTCGCCGCCAACCAGCAGATCGGGCAGCGTTTGCTCTCGGACATTCTGCGGGGAACGGGCGTGAGCTTCGTGCGCGGCTGGGTCACAGCGCTGCATCCCGACCAGCGAACGATCACCGTGCAGACCGATTCCGGCGACCGGCAAATCGGCTATGATTATCTGGTCTATGCGCTCGGCAGCACGATTGACCGTGACAGCGTTCCCGGCGTGCGCGAACACGCTTACGTGCTCACGCCTTCGGGCGAAAAATCGGCGGCAGCGCTTCGTGAGGTACTCCCAAAACTGAATGCTATTGGGGGAAGCGTGTTGATCGCGGGCGGTGGCGCAACCGGAATCGAAGCGGCGGCAGAGTTTGCCGAATCCTATCCCAACCTGCGCGTCCGTCTGGTCACACAGGGTGAGTTCGGCACGTTCATCAATCAGAAGGTGGCGGCATACATGGAGCGGACGCTGCGGCGGTCTGGCATCATCGTGCAGGATCGCACCACGATTGCCGAAATTCGGGCAAACGAGGCATTGACCAGCACGGGCGACATCATTCCGTTCGATTTGTGCCTGTGGACGGGCGGTTTTCGGGCGCTGACACTGCCCCAAGAAGCCGGACTCGCGGTCAACGAACTTGGTCAAATCCTGACCGATCCGTTCATGCGCTCGATCTCGCATCCTGAGATTTACGCGGCTGGCGACGCCGCGCAGCCCGTCGAAGAACCCGGCGTCCCCTACCGGATGAGCGCCTTTACCGCATTGGTGACGGGCAGGCATGTCGCCGAAAGCCTGAGCGCGATCTTACGCCGTCAGCAGCCCAACCCTCTCAGCTTTGCCTACTATGGACAGGCGATTGGATTGGGGCGGCACGACGCGATTTTCTTCACCATCTATCCCGCCGACAAAGCCAGACCACCTTATCTGACGGGATGGCTGGGGCACCGGCTGCGTGAGTTCTTCGTCAATTTCGCGGTGGCGTTGCCGCGTATGGAGCGCCGTCCGGGGTTGCTGTATGTAATGGGACAGGGGCGTTATGCCGCCACTAAACGCCGCCTGAGCCGCCTGAAGCAGAACGAGCAGCGTGCATAAACCCCTCATCCCCTAGCCCCTTCTCCCACGCAAGCGGAGAGAAGGGGGATTAAACCCAAGTTGATTATGCCCTGCTGCCCTTTCCATATTATGGTTAGGGGCGAGGTTCAGTTGGACAAACTCATGGATTCATTCGAGACTTACCGCCCGCTGATGTTCTCCATCGCCTACCGCATGTTGGGCAGCGCGATGGAAGCGGAGGACATCGTTCAAGAGGCATTCCTGCGCTATCGCAGCGTGCCGCCCGAAAGCATCGAGTCGCCTAGAGCATTCCTGAGCACGATGGTGACACGGCTGTGCATCAACGTCTTGCAGTCGTCACGGGCAAAACGCGAAACCTACATCGGACCATGGCTGCCGG
>DATGQJ010000727.1:0-4648 GCA_035304265.1 Oceanobacillus sp. | reverse complement strand
CCGTGTCGAGGCGTGAGAATCGTCAGCATTCGATCTGCCTCGCCGAAATCACGGCGTTTCAGAATGATCGCTGTCGTGCGGAAGGATCGTTCTTGACCTGCCATTTTAGTCAGGGAGCAAATGTGATGGACCGAAGCCAAGCGGCAGCAGTTCGCTCAATGAGCCGTCGAACTCCACATGTCCATCGGTGCGGGCGATAATCACGCGCAGTTGCGGCGCGAATTCGTAGAGCATCTGGCGGCAGATTCCACAGGGCGCACCGCCGTCGAGCGTCACCACGCAGATCGTGTCGAATTCTCGTACCCCCTCGCTGACTGCTTTCACGAGTGCCACACGCTCCGCGCAGATTCCGGCAGGATACGAGGCGTTTTCGATATTGCACCCCTGAAAAACGATACCATCCGCTGAAAGCAACGCAGCGCCGACAAAATATTGTGAGTAAGGGGCATATGCGCGATCACGCGCCTCACGTGCAGCGCGAATCAACGAGTCACGGTCAAACACAAAATATCACTTTCGACTGAAAGAGACGGGTGATGATTGTGCGGAAGGCTCATAACCACAATTATACCTGAAATCAAGGAAAGAATCCGCCCTCAATCGCACGAGTGGGCTGTGTTACCGGGGCAAGGTATCTTGCCTTGCCCCGATGGCGTGCTAATCCTTGATCACCACACAGGGGTTTGTCAGTTCCCCCAGCCCTTCGACACTGACCGTCACAGTGTTGCCGTCAGCGAGATACTTCGGTGGTTTGCGGGCAGTACCGACGCCCGCCGGAGTTCCCGTAAGGATGATGTCGCCCGGTTCCAGCGTGAAATGTTTCGAGAGGTAGGCGATCAGGTAAGGGATTTTGAAGATCATGTCTTTGGTGTTGCCATCCTGCAACACCTTGTTGTTGACCTTCGTTTTGATCGCCAGCGCATGAGGATCGGGCACTTCGTCACGGGTGACAATGTACGGACCCAACGGGCAGAAGGTGTCGAGGCTCTTGCCGCGCGTCCACTGGGTATCGATCACCAGTTGTAAATCGCGGGCGCTCACATCGTTGGCGTTGGTATAGCCGAGTACGTAATCATAGGCGTTTTCTTCGGCAACGTCTTTCGCCTTTTTGCCGATGACGACGGCGAGTTCCGCCTCGTAATCGACCTGCTTTGTTACCGAGTTGCGCCATGTGATCGCCTCATTCGGTCCGATGACCGAACTGGGAAACTTGGCGAAAATCACCGGAGCAGTGGGCGCTTCGCGTCCGGTTTCAGCGGCGTGGTCAGCATAATTCAAGCCGATGGCGATGATTTTGCCCGGACGAAGCGGTGCTTCGAGCGTCACCTTTTCGAGCGGAAATTTTTCATAAGCGCGGCTCGCCATCACGCCGCGTCGGAGCATCTGCCGCATGGTGTCGTGCCATGCGAGTGTGTACACGGTATCGTCTACCAGTTCACCGACTCGTGAGCGCCCCTCATAGGTAAAAGTAACGAGTTTCATCGTGATTGATGCCTCTGTGTTCAAGAAAGTTAGCACTCACACAGATTGTACCTTGCCCATCCCTGGCGGCAAAACGAAGCGGGCGCATCGTTGCGCCCGCTAGAGAACGAGAAATGGATTGTGTCCTACAAATCTAGTAGGTGCTGCTGGTGGTCGCCAGCACGTCCATTTGCGCGTGGGCGGCTTTAGCGGCGTCGTCTGCCATGCCCAGACGAGTAAAAATAATCATCGCCTGTTGCAGTTTGCGGGCTGCCGTCATCCCGCGCCCGCGTGCAGATAGACTCAGTGCCTGCGCGTACATCGTGCGTGCAACTTCACCTTCGGCTTTGATGCTGAGAAATGCTTCGCTTGCCGCTCGATAGTAATCATCCGGGTCGGCGGATAGGGATGGATTAGCGAACGTGGGCAATTCACCCAGTTTGGACATCACTTCGCCCATCGCACGGTTTGCGAAACCAAGCAAGAGTGGTTGTTCCAGACCACGTGCAATCGTCAGCGCGTTCAGGGCATGTCTCCACGCTTTATCAATCTGCCCGGTCTTGACGCAAACCGATGCAAGACCATGATGAATT
Organism: Oceanobacillus sp.; assembly: GCA_035304265.1. Taxonomy (GTDB): domain Bacteria; phylum Chloroflexota; class Anaerolineae; order Aggregatilineales; family Phototrophicaceae; genus Flexifilum. Next base: position 2,594 of record DATGQJ010000727.1, on the reverse strand, counting down.
TCGCAGAACAAACTGAGCTTTTGCTCGGCGTTTTCTCCCTGTGTCGCCAGTTGGAAGGCTTTTTCCAGCATCTGGCGGGCGCTTTCAATGTGATCCATGCTCAGGAGCAACAAGCCTTCATTGCAAGCGGCATTTGCCTGTGTTTCGTAATTGCCAATTTCTTCGGCAGCTTCATAAGCGGCGCGAAATAGTTGGCGGGCGCGGCTGAAATTTCCCTTAAGGCGGTAACTCTCGCCAAGGTTGAGGATCGTCCCGACCATGCGGCGACGGTTGCCTGCCTGCTCGAACAAGACACGGGCGCGTTCAAAATGCCGGATGCTGGCGTCAAGGTTGGCGCGGTAGCCCTGCATCACGCCCAGCAGAAGTTCCGCGCGTCCGTGATTAGCCGGATTGCCATGCTCCTGCGCCTCGCGGGAAAGAAATTCCATTTTTTGTATTGCGTCTTTGAAGGGAAGGTCGCCGCTTTGCCAGCGTTGGAGGAGTTCTGTGCAGCGGTTGTTGAATTCGGGCGTAGGTTCCTGTTCAGGCAGGACGGCGCTGGCAGCGCACATAGGTACCCCCTAAATATGAAAAGTATAAAGACCGGATTTATTGATTGTAATGGCGTTGCTCAATTTTGCCTATATTAATTTCAAAATTGTAAAGATTGTAAGGCAGCGAGTAGTACCATTTTCACATCATGCCTGCATTGCCAGTGATACCAGCGTTTGCAGCAGCACGTTCGCGCCCTTTTCGATGTCTTCCCAGTGGGTGAATTCCTGCGGTTGGTGTCCAATGCCGCCTACTGAGGGGATGAAAATCATGCCGCAGGGGATGTGCTGGCTCAAAATCTGCGCGGCGTGTCCGGCGTAGCTGTAGAGTTCCATATGCTGAAGTCCGAGCGCTTCACAGCTTTGTTCGATGCGCTCAATAAAACCAGCCGTCATAGTGGCGGCTGGCATGTGGGTTACAGGTTGAACATCGACGGTAAGGGCGTAGGAAGCAGCGCATTCGCGGGCAATGCTAATCATCGCGGTTTCCATGTCCTCAAGCAGCTTTTCGCTGACATGGCGGCATTCGACGGTCAGGCAGGCTTCACTCGGAATAATGTTGAACGCGCCGGGCTTGACCGAGACGTTGCCGCAGTTGAAGATGCCGTCGCCGTAGCGTTCGCGTACCATGTCGTGGGTGCGAACGATGAACAGCGATGCGCCGCGAAGGGCATCACGCCGCTTGTACATATCCGTCGTACCCGAATGTCCGGCTTGCCCGTGAAAGGTGATGTTGTAGGTCGTGCGCCCGACGATACCCGTGACGATACCGATGGGGATGCCTGCGCGTTCCAGCCGTGTACCGTGTTCGATGTGAAGCTCAAGGTATCCGGCAACGGTTTTGGGATCGCGTCGTGCGCGGGAGATGGCGCGTGGGTCGATGCCCGCTCGCGCGAGTGCCGCCCGGAAGGGTCCGTTATCCTGTTTCACATCGGAGAATGCGTCGGGTGTGATTGCGCCCACGAATGCGCGGCTTCCAAACAGCGAGAGCCAGCAGCCTTCGTCGTCGGTGAAGTTGATCACTTCCAGATGGACGGGGAGCATCAATCCGGCTTCGCGGATCGTGCGCAGGCATTCTAAGCCAGCCAGCACTCCTACCGAACCGTCATAACGTCCGCCGTTCGGTACGCTGTCGAGATGGGAGCCAACCAGCAGCGTTCTTGCCTTTGGATTATCACTTTTCAATACGCCGCTGAGGTTTCCCGCATCGTCGTCGCGCAGCATTAAGCCTGCCGCTTCGATTCGATCTGCCAGCCATGCACGCGCTTTCATGTCGTTTGGCGACAGGGCAAGACGGTTGATGCCGCCTTCCGGGGTAGCGCCAATGTAAGCCAGTTCGTCAAAGTCGGCACGCAATCGATCCGAATTGATCTTCAATGAAGGAATCACCTGTTGTTCGACGTGCAAAATTGCGCCTTCCAGTAAGCCACCCGTTTAGAATATCTAGCTATTATAGTGCAAAACTTAAGCAACTGAACAAGGTTACTTAAGGTGTAGAACATGTGGACAGCCCGAAAATATAGGGGGTAAGAGAGGTTGCATATCGGTTATAATGAGGTGAGGGGAAGCGTAATAGAAAAGTGAGGGCGAAGATGCCGATTACGATTGACCCAAATCTTGTTTACCTTATTTTACTTGGAGCAATGTGGCTGAGTGTCACTGCCGCATATGTGCCCGGTACGGGCGTGCTTGAAGTATTGGCGGCAGTAGGTGTAATTGCTTCGGTTGCTATATTGGCGGCGATGCCCACCAACTGGTTATCTGTGGTAGCGATTGTCGTTGGAACTCTGGGTTTCTTTACCCTTCCGCTGTTGAATCGGCGGCTCACCCTGTTGGCGTTTGTCGGTTTGGGGCTGCAAGTATTGGGGACGTTGACCCTGTTCAACGGCGCGGCTATCTCGATACCGCTGCTGATGGTGATCATTATCGCAACGCTGCTGTATTATCGTTTTGCGCTGCTGCCGGTGCTGGAATCGCAGCGCAGTAAAGCAGCCCTCATCGACGATGAGCCTATCATCGGCGTGAGAGGCTATGTCCAGCGAAGGCTCGATCCGGTGGGTACGG
>DATGQJ010000726.1:0-7262 GCA_035304265.1 Oceanobacillus sp. | reverse complement strand
CCCGATCCAACAGACGAAGCCACACCCGAAGTGACGCCGACCAACACCCGCACACAAATGCCAACTCACACGGCAACACTCACGCCTTCTCGAACGCCGACGCAAGCCGAAGCGACGCTTGTATCTGTAGAGGAAGGTGAGGGCGGAATCGTCGCACTGGTTTATGGTGATGGTACGCTCAGTCTGGTGAATCGCTCCGATATAAATGTTGACGTGAGCGGCTTGCAGTTTGTGCAGGTCACTGCCAGCGGTTCGCAGTTGAGTTTCCGCTCCGACCAGTGGGAAAACGGAACTCGCCCGGTATGGTCTTTGACGCCGGGTGACTGCTTCCAGCTATGGCAGATCGATATGCCGGAACAGCCTGTGCCCGATTTCTGCGGTTTCCGCCATGCGTGGCGTGCCGTCGCTTCGCCGCGCTGGTTCTGGATGAGCAGCGATCCGAATGCAACGTTCGAGGTACGACGCGGCACGACGGTTCTCGCCACCTGTCCGGTCAACGAAGGCGAATGTGAGATCGATCTCGGCGACTCATAACATTCGTATTCACCTCAACATGAAAACGCGCCAACAGTTTTGAACCCTGCATTGACCATTCGCGTAATCTTTTATAGCAACCTCACAGGATCAAAGTGCGCTTTTGGTAAAGTTACGCCAATGCATACATAATCTCGTATTTGTATCATTTTTATGCAATTGATACACTTGCGAGCTACGTTGCGGTGTGTTAATTTTGCACAACTGGGCTACTTTGGTCTTGTCGGGCAGCTTCGCCCGGTGTCAACTATACTTCAGGAGGAACTCAATGAAAGTTCGTCGAGTTACTGGTTTGTTGTTACTGCTGGTACTGGCATTTGCCGTAATGGGTGGAACGGCGCTGGCACAGGACAGCGGCGCAAGTATCGTGACAGGTCTGAACATGGTCGGCGGTGACGTGCCGTCAATTGACCCGACCGTTTCAGAAACCTCGATGTCTATCGACATCGTCAACCAAATCTTCGTCGGTCTTACGGCGCAGGACGTGACCACCGCCGAGACCATCCCCGGTATCGCAACCGACTGGACAGTGGAGACCACTGACGAAGGTGCGGTCTATACCTTCAACCTGCGTAACGACATTCCGTGGGTGCGCTACAACGCGGAAACCGACGCGGTTGAGCAGATTCTGGATGAAGACGGCAACCCGTTGATGGTGACTGCACACGATGTCGTTTACGGCTTCCTGCGCGGTCTCGATCCGGAGACGGCAGCCCCCTATTCCTACGTGCCCATTCCCTACATCGTAGGCGCGGCTGAATTCAACGCAGGTGAGGCGGATGCTTCGGAAGTGATGGTGACAGCAGTCGATGACTGGACTGTTCAGATCGTCGCGCCAGAAGAGACGGCTTTCGCACCTGCCATTTACGGTCTGTGGGCTGTGCGTCCGGTGCTGCAATCGGTAGTCGAAGAAGGCGGTGATCGCTGGACTGAGCCGGAATACATCGCCACCAACGGACCGTTCGCGCTGAAGGAATGGGCGCACGATGAATCGATCACCATCGTTGCCAATCCGTTCTGGCCCGGAACCGACGGTATTCCCAAGCCATCACTGGCTGAAGTGACCTATCGCTTCCTTGATCCGGCGCAGCAGATCATTGAATTCGAAGCAGGCAATCTCGATGCCAGCATGATCCCGGTTGAAGAGATCGTGCGCGTTCAGAACGACCCGGTTCTCAGCACCCAGTATGTGACCGGCGCGAACCCCTGCACCTACTACATCGGCTTCGACAACACCGAAGCGCCAACCGACAACGTTCACCTGCGTCGCGCACTGTCCTTCGCCATTGATCGCCAGTCGATTGTGGACAACGTGACCCGTGGTGGTCAGACCCCGGCACAGTGGTTCGCCTATCCCGGCTTGAATGCCTCCCCGACTCTGGAAACCCATCCTGATCTGGGCGTGAAGTACGATCCCGATCTGGCGCAGGAAGAACTGGCGCTGGCATTGGAAGAACTGGGACTGGCTTCGGCGAGCGAACTCCAACTGACGATCACCTACAATGACTCGTCCGGTCACGCCGCCATCATGCAGGCGATTCAGCAGATGTGGGCGGATACGCTCGGCGTTCAGGCGGAACTCACCGCTGCTGACCCGACCACCTACTTCGCTTCGCTGAGTGAAGAGTACCCGATGATCGCTCGCGCGGGTTGGTGCCAGGACTACTCCGACGCCAACAACTTCCTGTATGACGTGTTCTTCTCGCAGTCCTCGCAGAATGACCCCGGCTTCGCCAACGAGGAATATGACGCGCTGGTGACGCAGGCACGCACCGAACCCGACACCGACGTTCGCCGTGAACTGTACGCGCAGGCTGAAGAGATCTTCGTCGTCGAGCAGGCAGCGATTGCGCCGATCTACTGGTATTCGACCAACCAGCTTGTTCGCACAGGTGTGGAATACGCACCTTCAATCACCGGAAATGAGGCATACTACCTCTGGAGTGTGTCTGAGTAACCGGTAGTTTCTGATTTTTCGCACTGTAGGGACAAGGTCTGCTTGTCCCTACAGCGTTCGCCCGGAAGAGGTGGGTATGGCTCAATTTCTCCTACGCCGACTGCTGGGAATGTTCGCAGTCTTATTTGTGGTATCTCTCATTACGTTTTTGCTGATGCACGCCATCCCCGGCGGACCATTCAGCCGCGAGAAACCCCTTCCTGAAGCGACAATCGCCCTTTTGAATGAAAAATATAATCTGGATGCTCCAATCCATATCCAGTATCTGGATTATGTAGGCGATATTATCATTCCCCGCGTTACCTATGGACGTATTCCCCCGTCGGCATCCGAAGATTACCTGATCAACATCTCACTGCCCGCTTTCATGGGCGATGAGGCGGTACTGCGTTGGGTGAATTTCGGTCCGACGTATGGTTCACGCAGCCGTTCGGTCAATGACATTTTCCGCGAGAGCCTGCCGGTTTCCTTCCAGTTGGGAGTCGCGGCGATGGCGGTAGCGATGGCGGTGGGTATCCCGCTTGGCACGATGGCTGCACTCAAACGCAATACCATTTTCGATTATGCAGGAATGGGTGTCGCCGTCTTCGGCGTATCGCTGCCTGTGATCATCACTGCGCCGGTGCTGCAATACTTATTCGGCGTTCAGTGGAAAGCACTCCCCCCGACGGGATGGGGCGAAATCCGCCATATGATTTTACCCGCGTTCGCGCTCGGTTTCGTTAACTCGGCGCTCATCGCCCGGTTGACCCGCGCCAGTTTGTTGCAGGTGATGAACGAAGATTACATCCGCACCGCGCGGGCAAAAGGTCTCTCCGAACGTATGGTTGTGATTGGTCACGCCGTCAAGAATGGCATCATCCCGGTGGTGACGATCCTCGGTCCGCTGTTCGCCGTTCTGGTGACGGGGAGTTTTGTCGTCGAAACCTTTTTCGGTATTCCCGGCATGGGGCGATATTTCGTCACCAGCATTCGGGGACGTGATTATCCGGTAATTATGGGTACAATTCTGTTGTTCGCAGCTTTTATTTCCATTGCGAATACGATTGTCGATATTGTTTACGCTTGGCTTGACCCGCGTATCCGGTACGACTAAGAGTTATAAAGGCGATGTTATGGCAGTAGCAGAGAAACAATCCTTCGGCAGCGTCGTCAGAATTGAACACCCGGTTCGCGGTGAAAGCCTGTGGATGGATTCATGGCGGCGACTGCGCCGCAATAAAGCAGCGCTGTTGGGTGCTTTCATCATTCTAATCAACATCTTGGTGGCTATCTTCGCCGACTCGCTCGCGCCGAAGCCTTTTGATCGGCAAGTGCTGGCAGATAACAATGCCGCGCCGTTGTGGGTGACGCAGGTTTTCCCAACCATGATTCCACGAGGCGAGACCGGCGGCTACATCACGATTTCAGAAGACTATCCACTGGGAGCCGACGGGCTTGGGCGCGACCTCCTCAGCCGCATCATCTATGGATCGCGGGTATCGTTGCTGGTGGCGCTGGTCGGTCCGACCTTTGCGCTGGCACTGGGGTTACTGGTGGGATTGACCGCAGGCTACGCAGGCGGATGGATCGATAACCTTCTGATGCGCATTGTCGATTTAATGTACGCCTTCCCGACCCTGCTGTTAATCATCCTGCTGATGGCGTTTTTCCGGCTCGGCTTCGAAAATCTGCAACCCGGCACGTTCGGTTACACCATCAATCAAATTGACCGCGCATCGGGCGGTTTGCTGTTCGTCTTTATCGGCATCGGCGTTACCTCGTGGATGAATATGGCGCGTCTGGTGCGCGGGCAGGTGCTCTCTATACGCGAAAAAGAGTACATTGAAGCAGCGCGTTCCCTCGGCACAAGCACCGGCGGGATTATGTTTCGCCACATCCTCCCCAACATTCTCGGTCCGGTCATCGTGGCGGAGACGCTGGCGATCCCGCAGTACATTTCGTTTGAAGCGTTCCTCAGTTTCATCGGTCTGGGTGTGAACCCCCCGACGCCAAGTTGGGGCGGTATGATTGCCGAAGGCGCACGGGGGATCAGCAGCTACCCCAATCAAGCGATATTCCCGGCGATAGCGTTATTCCTGATCATGTTCGCCTTCAACTTCTTAGGCGACGGACTGCGCGACGCGCTTGACCCGCGTATGCGCGGTGTGGATTAGAAAGCTATACTTAGTACGGATACCCTCACCCACTCTCCACATCACGGAGAGTGGGTGGCTTAAATAGAGAGTTCTTTCGGATAAAATTTGTTGATGCGTTTTAAGCGGATTCAAGCACAACCACATTTGGGGCAGGCAACAGGGGATAAAACCCCTGCTGTTATGTGCGCAGGGCTTCGATGAACCTCCATTGATGTCATTGCGTGGTATTGTCTAATTTTTACTGAACAGTTTAGGAGAGAACCGCTTATGAACCACCTTCGCAAACTCCTCAGTGCAGTTGTTCTTCTGACACTTGTGTTGGGGGTCTCCGTTGTTCCATCCGTCGCGCAAGACGTACCCACGCTCACGGTTGGTTTCGCGCAGGAGCCGGACAGCATGAACGGCTTCTACAGCAGTATGGCGTTCGCGCAGTGGGCGAATGACCTCGTACAGGCAAGCCTGTGGAATGTGTCAGATACACTGGAGCCTGTGCCAGTGCTCGTCGAGGAAATCCCCTCGGTGGAAAATGGCGGTATCAGTGAAGACTTCCTCACCTACACCATCCGCCTCAAGGAAGGGCTGCTGTGGAGCGATGGCGAGCCATTGACGGCGGAAGACCTCGTGTTCACCTACGAGATGATCGAAACGGTGGACAACAACTTCATTCAGGGCAGCGTGATCGCGGATGCGCTGGAAAGCGTCGAACTGGTCGATGACCTGACCTTCACGCTGACCTTCAACAGCCCGCAGCCGTTCCCCGAAGACATGGCAGGTTCACCGGGTCTCTCGACCATTCTGCCCGAACACATCTATGGTCCGATCTTTGAAGCTGAAGGCTCCATCGAATTCGCCGAAGAAAATCAGGACCCCACCGTGTTCAGCGGTCCATACGTGCTGAGTGAATGGCGTCGTGGTGAGCAGATCACCTTCGAGGCGAATCCCAACTATGCCCTTGGCGCACCGTCGATTCAGCGCATTGTCATCCGCTTCTTCCCGGATACCGACTCGCAGTATGCGGCGCTGGCGGCGGGACAACTCGACTTCGTGCCGAACATCAGCGAAGGTGACATTCCCCGCGTCGCAGCCAGCAATCCCGATCTCCGTATCGTGACGGTTTTCGGCGGCTACATCGAGAGCCTGTGGCTGAACGTGCGCACCGAAGAACATCCGGCGGCAGGTCATCCCGCCCTGCAAGATATTCGGGTTCGTCAGGCGATCCGCTACGCGCTTGACCGCAACGCAATCACCGAAGAACTGTTGGTCGGCGCGACCAGCCCCACGGACAGCGTTTACGCAATGTCGCCGTTCGAACTGGATTCGCTCGGCGTGATCGAGCGCGATCTTGACGAAGCCAACCGTCTGCTCGACGAAGCGGGTTGGGTGGACAGCGACGGCGACGGCATCCGTGACAAAGACGGCGTGGCGCTGGAATTCCGCTACAGCACCACCAACGCGCAGTGGCGCAATAACATTCAGGCAGTGGTTCAGCAGCAGCTCGCCGAAGTCGGCATTGGCACCATACTGGAAGCGTACCCGGCAAGCGAATTCTTCGGTACGTGGTCGGATGGCGGCATCAACGCGGTTGGCGATTATGACATCGCGCAGTATGCCAACAACAACGCGCTGACCAACCCGTCGAACGTGACCGTCAACGAAGCGATGGCTTGCGACCAGATTCCGGGCGAAGACAACCCCGGCGGGCAGAACTTCATGGGTTATTGCAATCCTGAGGTAGACGAACTGGCAGCCATTACGCGGCAGTCGCTTGATGCGGATGAGCGTCTGGCGGCAGCACAGCGCATTCAGGAAATCGTTCGCGATGATGCCGTGTTGATCACCCTGTTCCCGCGTGGCGACAACTACGCCTACAACACCACCCGCTTCACCGATGAAATCACCATTGGTTCGGGTGTGGGCAACCAGTGGTTCGACATCCTGAATTGGGAACTGAGCGGCTAAAAGTAGTTCGTAGAGGGCGACCCGGTGGGTCGCCCCTACTTGAAAATTACGTCAGTTTGAGCGCAACGGGTACACCGCATGACGACTTACATTTTCCGGCGAATCATTCAAGCAATCCCCCTGTTGTTCATCATCAGTTTCATCCTGTTCGCGCTGACCAACTCGCTGGGTGATCCGCTGGCAGTATTCGCCGAATCGCGGCAGCGTCCTTCCGCTGCACAACGCGAGATGATGCTGCGCCGGTTGGGACTGGATCGTCCGCTGCTGGAACAATATATGGTCTGGTTGATCGGCAACGACTGGATGCTGGTGGACGTGCGTGGTGACGGTAGCTTGATGGAACCGGGACCGAGACGCGGCGTGCTGCGTGGCGATCTGGGGTTGTCTTTTGTCACGCGCAGACCTGCATGGACGCGCATCGAAGAACGCCTGCCCGGTACGCTCACATTGATGGTTCCGTCCTACATGATCACCCTGATCCTTGCCGTTGCCATCGGGCTGTATTCGGCGCTTCGCAAATACTCTTTTATAGATAATCTCATCACGGGCGCATCATTTTTCTTCTATTCCATGCCCATATTCTTTATAGCCTTATTGACGATATATGTCTTTGCCGTCCAACCGTCACAAATGGGGTTACAGGGCTTGCCGATTGGCGGTACAGGCAACGGCAC
>DATGQJ010000725.1:0-2012 GCA_035304265.1 Oceanobacillus sp. | reverse complement strand
CGTAACGCGCTGATCGAGATCGAGACGGTGGCAATGGTTTGAGAGGTTTGAACCGCCAAGAAGGTGATTCTTGGCGGTTTCACTTTATCCTGCATCTACCTCTCTAAAAGCGAAGTCGATGTACGGGTCGTTGGTGTCGGGCAGCTTGCCGTAGTCGAGAACGATGATCCGCGCATCGGCTTCGTTTAGCGCTTGAATACGCTGATCCTGCGAGATGGGCTGCAAGCGCGAGAACACAGCCGTAAAGACGTGATCGGCGTGAACGTGCAAGGTGCGCGGATACAGCCCGATTTGGACAAGCAAGTCGTTGACTGCCTGTTCGCTGACAGGCATGTATTCCACGCTTGCCGACGGCGCAGCCACATCACCCGTGTCGAGCAGCGCCCGCAGTTGGTCGATCACATGCTGGCAGGTATCGGCGACGCCTTTGTAGTAGTAAGCGGTATAGGCATCGCCTGTCCGTTCGGTTCGGCTGCGCTCGCGGGCATCGTGAGCGAGGCTTTCCCACTGGTCGATCATGTCGGCGATGATGCTTTGTGGGATGTTATGGGTCATCGCTTGACCACCACCTGCACCTGACCGGGACCATGTACGCCGAGAATAAGCTCCATTTCGATGTCGCCGGTGCGACTGGGACCGGAGATGAAGCAAACGTTGGCGGCGTTGCGAATGCCATCTAAACCGTTCTGACGTTGCAGCGCGAACCAATCCTCAATGCACGGCAAAAGCTGGTTGAGGGTGATAACGGCGATATGAACGGGCGCAAGCACCGTCGGGATGCGCCCTTTGCCCGGCGCAGTGGTGAAGATGAGCGTGCCTGTGGTGGCAGCGGCGGCATCGGCTCCGGTGAGTCCAACCTGCGCTGTCTCTGCCAATGCCAGCACATCAGCGCGGGTTTCGTCGTGGGTTTGCGGCTGTGTGATCTGGATGCCAGCCTCACGGATGGCGCTTTCCAGCCCCTCCACCGGAATACAGGTGAAGTCCCACGCGAGAATGTGGCTGGCGTTGTGTGTGTGCAGCAGTTCCAGCACTTTGTCACGCGCACCTGAGTCGCCATCGACGGCGAAGACCTGCCCCTTCAAGCCTTCCAGTTCGCGGGTGAAGCGTTCGAGCAGCGCATCCGGCGAGGTGTCGTCCTGAGTGGTGACGGGCAGATAGGTATCAGGGCGTGGCGCGGCGTCTTCAAAGGGACGGCGAGCGGTACGGAGTTTGTTGAGGATGGTTTCGCGGGAAGACATAGCACTCAGCTTTCAGCATTCAGCTATCAGCAATCAGGTTAAGCCATAGTATAGCGTGTGGCGGCGGCGGCGGCGGCAATTGGTTTTTTTGTTGTGGCGGCGGCGGCAGTTTCACTCAGACGATTTCGCCAGCGCCGCCAAATCAGTTGATCCGCCGCCAATTGCAGCAGCAGTGCTCTTTTTTTTGTGCGAAACGAAAAGATGTTTCGCCATGCAGCACTGCAATTTGAGGGAAGATTTGAATTGCACTACTGCAATTGGAATTGCAGTATTTGCAGCAGTAATACCCCTCACCCCCGACCCCTCTCCCACGCAAGCGAGGAGAGGGGCGTTTGTCGCGTGATGTTCGATTCTAAAGGTGCTGGCAACCTTCGGTTGCATGGCAGCATACCATGAAACGGGGCTGAATTGTGGACATTTTGGACGGCATTTTGGACCATTTTTGGAGAAGAGTTGAAAGTTAAAAGTGGAAAGTAAAAAAGTGAGGGCGACACGGCGAGTCGCCCAACAGGTGGGTATCAGGGAAGGCGGATGGTGTAGGTGACGGAACGCGAATCGTCAACTCTGTGATACCCTTCGGCTGTAATGATGCGAGGACGAACTGTAAAGACTAAGTTTTCCGCGTCGATTTCGCGAGTAAGCACAAGTTGATAGTCTTCCGTATCGACGTTTGCGACAATAGGCGTGATCGTGTCGGTTTCCATGTCGTACAAACTCACCGCCGCTGTTATCTCCGCATTGAAAATAAAAGTACCGTAAGTTAAGGCTCCTGCG
>DATGQJ010000724.1:0-5330 GCA_035304265.1 Oceanobacillus sp. | reverse complement strand
CGGCGGTTCGGTATTGGTCGGCGTCGGTGTAGGCGATGGCGTATCGGTTGGCACGAAGGTCGGCGTGTTGGTTGCCTCTGGCGTCGCGCTTGCAGGCGGGGCGATTTGCGCTTCCGAGTCGCCGCGAAGGGTTGCCGTTGGTGGCAGTGACGTATTCGACGGCACAAAGGTCGGCGTATTGGTCGGAATCGCGGTTGGCGGCACTTCAGTGTTGGTCGCTGCTTCTTCGGTTTCGGTTTCAACTGGTTCGACGACTTCGGTTTCCTCCACCGTCGGTTCGGGGGATGGTGTTATGGTGGGAACGAGCGTCGGTGGTTCTTGTGTCTCAGTTTCTTCCGGCGGCTCTATCGTCTCAGAGACAATCGGCAATAGATTGATGTCGCCTTCGAAGGTGATGAAGCGGCTTGAAGCAATCCATCCCTGAACGCCATCCGGAAGGACGATCAAGTACCACGCGCCGTCTTCGCTGACGCCAAGCACCTGCAACTCTATGTTCGGTTCGGCTGTACCCACCGGATCGAAGTTCGGTCCTGCGCCGCTGCGAACCGTGAGCCGGCGCGTGAGCTGCATGGTCGGAAGTTCCCCGGTGACTTCTCCGCTATCCACGACGACACTGATCAGACCCGGTTCGCTCACTGCCTGTATCGTCCCGCCACGCCGGAAAATGCTCATACTGGTGACGGTGAGTTCGCTTTCACCCAGTGTCAGTCCGGTCACTTCAAGGCTGAAAATGACGCCCTCGGATAGTCTTGCGCCACCCGACGAGAGCGCCGAAAAGCGTAACGTGCCTTCGGTTTCCACGTCGCTGACGATGACTCGCGCATTTGCACCCAGGAATTCGCCCGCATTGATTTCCTCGATGGCGACGATTTCCGGATTATATGCAACGGTCACGTCAATACCGATACAGTTGCTTGCTGGACATTGAAGGATTACGTCAACGGTGGTGGTTGCCTCAAGGCTGATGTCGGTTTCCGGCAGCAGCAGGGTCGTTTGATCCTGCGCATGGACGACAGTGGTGAGCGTTGCCAGCAGAATCAGAATAAAGATGAGCTTGTTTCGCATCACGATGACTCCTGCCCAAACCGCGCTGGTTTTTTTCGATACCCGAAAATAATACACCGAGTCAGGCGGAAATACACGCGGCGTTCTGTCCCTTGAAGTGGGTACGCTCAAACACTGCTTGGGCAGCAGCATCATTCATCGTGTTATGCTGAGAAGTTTGCGAGAAGTCCCTTAAGATTGTGTACTCTGGGTGCTTTGCCATCAGTGTCAATCACGATGCCCTCGTTTTGGAGAAGCGCCGCGTGGCTTTCCAGCCCACCGGGGTAGAATGACATCAGTCCGCCGTTCTGCTTAACGACTCGCCAATAAGCGACCCCACTGCTGTGGTCATGGGCAACCGCCTGTAATGATTTCCTCGTGGTAACTGGGCAAGTTCCTTCGACCTCGAATTCCTCGGTCAGTTCCTTGCATAGCAGGGTGGTCGTGATGACTTTATTCGGTGGGACTCTCCTGATCATTGCCGCTACCGTTGCGGGACAGGGCAGCAGCATTTTGCCTGTCGTGCCGAAGAACTTTACCCGGTTTGGCGGAATATCGACGATTGCGTCTTTCTGCAAAGTCATGGTTGCTCCTTTCGTGAGACATGAACCCAACTACACCCGATCAACGATCTTTTCAACCGGATATTGAATTTCGGTGACATACGACGGATCGTCCCGGCGGATGGGCGGTTTGTTATACAGGTAGATTTCCCTATCCGGTCCGGCAATCCGGTAGCCATTTGATTCGATCCATGTTAGGACTGCTGCGTGTGCATCGCCCATGGACTCATATGTACCGTGATGGATAGTTGCTGCCACCGTCACAGAAGGTAGTTCCTCGACGTGCATCCGCCCGCTGTCGGGGACGCGGCAGCGCAAAAAGAAAGCCGCAGCGCCATCTACGTCGTGTTGTTTGAATTCGGTGTCATACCACAGCACCAACGTTTGACCGCTTTCTCCCGGATGTGGACCGAGCGCTTCAGCCACATGCGGTCCAATCCCCTCGTAAACTTCACGGAAGAGTGCGCCAACCATGCTGTGATTCGGGAGAATTGCTCTCACTGAAGCGATAAGTTGTGGTTCAGTCTGCTTCACTATCACGTCGTACGTCGATACTTGCGCCTCACGCTCGATCTGCTGCAAGCGCATTTCTACGTCCAACAGGTGATCTTGCATCTGCGTAATCTGCTTGCTGATCTGCGCATGACGCAAGCGGAGCATTCCCCGCATCTGTTCCGGCGTTAATCCATCGTCTAACGCCTCGCCGATTTGCTCCAGCGTGAAGCCAAGACCCTTCAATGCAAGGATTCGGTGCAGGCGGGGCAGTTGGCTGGCAGAGTAGTAGCGATAGCCGTTAAAGCGATCCACTTCAATCGGCTTAAGCAAGCCGACCTGATCGTAGTAGCGCAGGGTGGCAATTGGAACCTGTGCCAGCTTCGAGAATTCGCCGATTTTGAACATTTCCGCTCTTATCCACTCTCTCTGCAAGCATAAACCCTCAAGTTGCTTGAGAGTCAATACATTTGTTCCAAATTCTCAAATCTTGTGACAATCATCATCCTTTATCTAATCTCAATGCTTAGACACACATTCCGGATTTATAGTTAAGGCCAGATTGAGGAAGTTGTGTTTTTATCAGGTGTGTCAACTTTTTCTAACAGGTCAAACCATGCTGAACCCCTTTATCCGTGTTACCGCCTTCATCGCCATTCTGTGTGCGCTCATCGCACTCCCTGCTCAGGCACAGGATGACTTATTGAGCATCATTTATGACGTGAGTCAGAACGCCAGCGCGTTGGTCACGCTGGAGACGTTCGACGCAGTAGACGCATGGGAAAATTACTCAAACCCGATGGGTGTTGAGCTTGGCGTCGAAAACGGCATGTATCGCGCTTACACCATGAACAGCGGTTACGTCTGGGGGTTGAATCAAGAAAGCCATACCGACGTTATTCTTGAAGTCGAAGCAACCCCATTGACCATTCATCTCGGTAATGGCTTCGGGATCATGTGCCGTGCCAGCACCAACGGTGACGGCTACTATTTCATGATCAACGGTAATGGAGAGTTTTCCATCAGCAAAGGCGAAGGGGATTACGTTCTGCCGCTGGTCGATTGGCAGCCTTCGGACGCTATTCGGCGCGACATCGACCTGAACCACATTCGCGCCATCTGCATCGGGGACACTCTGGCGATGATGGTCAACGACCAACTAGTCGCAGAGGTCACGGACACGACTTACACGGACGGTTTCGCAGGTTTGTCGGTAGCGGCGGCGGAGAACAGCGACGTGGATGTCGCGTTCGATAATCTCGCCATCTACGTGCCGGCAACACAGGACTAGGCTGAATTTCTAACCTCATCATCACGAAAGAACCCCGCTACCAGAGCGGGGTTCTTTCGTTTATGGGCGATTACCTGTTCTTGACAGGCGACGGTAGTGAATCCTGTCGGCTGGCGTTTTCCTCTGATGGTGCGTCCAGCGGATATTGATCCGATTCGGGAACGAAGGTCAACTGGCTCGCTTCCTGCTCGACGATGATTGCTGGTGCGTCGATGGGCAGGGCAGGCGACTCGAACAGGTTGGCATCTCCGGTCACATCCGACGTGAATACGATCATGGTCGAGTCGCAAACCCACGTGGGCGCGTAGTCCTCAATCGTGTTATCGGTCATCAGGCGTGTAATGCCCGTCTCGACTTCATATACATAGATGTCGTTATCGCCGTCAAGATTTGACTGGTAGGCGATGAGTTGATCCTGCGGTGACCACGATTGATTGAGCGCGTTACCCGCCGGGTCAGAAACCCGCGTGACATCGGTACCGTCGGCGTTCATATAGTAGATCACGCTGTTGTCGCCATCCCGGTACGAACGGAACACAATCTGCTGATTATTGCTCGTATATTGCGGCGTGTGGTCGTCGCCTGCACCGTCGCTCAATCGTCGTTCTTGCAGAGTTGCGATTTCAAGCTCGTAAATCTGCCAGATGCCATCCCGATCACTCTGGAAGACGATCTTCGCGCCATCGTATGACCAGAAGGCATTAATATCGTTGCCATCCGAGAATGTGAGCCGTTGTTCCTCGCCCGTCGTCAGATCGAAGCGGTACAGTTCCCAGTTGCCGTCGCGGTTAGACTCGAAGATGATGTCATTGCCCATCGGCGACCAGACCGGATCGAGGTCAATTGCCGTTGTGTTGTAGGTGAGACGGCGAATGAGCGATTGATCAACCGCCGAAATGTATATCTCCCAGTTGCCATCACGATTCGATGTGAAGGCGATCCATCGTTGATCGGGGGAGCGGCTCGGCATCACGTCGAACACGCGCCTGCCGTAGCCCCGCGAGAGGTTGGGATCAGCCGTCGCATTGTCGGGCAGATCACCCAGCCTGAAGATTTCCCAGTCCCCGGTCATATCGGTGTGGTAGACCAGCCAGTCCGGGCAAACGCCGGAAGGCTCTACCGACATGGGCGTCCATTCTTCTCGCTCTACGACGCTTGTATCCGGCTCGAAGACTGCCATGTCAATCATGGGGAAATCGTCGCCTGACTCAGATACGCTGGTTGGCGTTGCCCCGCCCGAAGGCGGAAGCGACACGCGGGTAGGTACAGGCGTATTCGTCGGCGGTACAGGCGTATTTGTAGGTGGTACGGGCGTATCCGTAGGCTGTGCTGGCGGCACGGGGGTATTTGTAGGTTGTGCCGGTGGGTTTGTAGGCGTTGGCGTATTGGTTGCCGTCGGCGTAATGGTCGGCGTCGGGGTAGCCGTTGCGGTTGGCGTAGTGACGGTGCAGTTTCCGCTCACGCCCAACGTCAGGAACGGGCGTGTTGGCGTACTGTAAACGACGTTCAGCCGCTGGAACTCAAGGGCGATCACGTCCAGTCGATCACTGGCGCTTCCCCGTGCATCTAACTGGAAGTCCCCTTGATCCACAGTCTGAGGTGGATTGTCAGTCGTCATTACGGTGTATGTACCGAGCGTTTCCATCGGTCCGCCGAGATTGAAAATTCGGAAGCGGACTTCACGCGGTTGCCCCGGCACTTCGGGCAAACAGGCGACGCTCACCTGTAGGAACGGCGGCTGTGGCGTCGGCGTTGGGGTGCTGGTCGCGGTTGCCGTCGATGTATTGGTTGGCGTTGGCGTATTGGTCGCGGTATTCGTCGCCGTTGACGTATTGGTTGCAGTTGGCGTGATCGTTGCTGTCGGTGTAATGGTCGGCGTCGGTGTAATCGTTGGTGTGTTGGTCGCCGTTGGCGTATTGGTTGCGGTTGGGGTGATTGTC
>DATGQJ010000723.1:0-3941 GCA_035304265.1 Oceanobacillus sp. | reverse complement strand
CGCATGTTCTTCAAGCAGTTTGTAACGCCGATCCATCTCACGTGTACACCAGCGCAGCACGCCGATGATGCGTTCCTGATCGGTTTCCACAGGACCGATCAAGTGGGGAATGCCGTTAAATCGGCTCAATTCCACCATCTTCGGGTCAAGCATCACCATTTTGATGGTATCCGGCATGTTGTCGAGGATCAGCGCCGTTGCCATTGCTGCGATGCTCACCGATTTGCCAGACCCGGTTGTGCCTGCAATCAGCAGGTGTGGCATCGTTCCCAGATCGATACCGACAGGCGCACCGGAAACGTCACGCCCAAGTGGGACGAACAGCGGCGTCTTTTTCTTTTGCGATTCTTCGTAGAACTGCTTGCTTTCATACACCGAGCGCAGGGCAACGATACTGGGGTTGCGGTTCGGTACTTCGATGCCGATGTAGCTGTGACCGGGAACCGGCGTCTCCAGACGCAGACGCTTTGCCGACAACGCCAGTGCGAGGTCATTCTGCAAAGACGCGATTTTACTGATGCGCGTGCGGCTGAAAGTGGTTTCGCCCCCTCCCGGATTATCGTGGAAGGGTTGTACGGCGTACTGCGTCACAGTCGGTCCAACTTTGACATCCACCACGTCCACGTCGATGTCGAACTCCAGCAGCGTGTTTTCGATCAGGACGACGTTGTTGTTGATTTCCTGCTCATCCGGCAGATTGAGTTCGATGTCGCGCATCAGGTCAAGCGGCGGCAGGTTGGGATCGCGCTTGCCTACGTGCTTCGGCTCTTTCATGCCCGAAACGGTGAAATACCGCTTGATTCTCCCATCCGGGCGTTCGACCATGACGGGACCACCGCCTTTGCCGGGCTTGCCCTTGATCGTGCCGATGGCGTTGAAGTTGGTATTGCCTTCACGCCGCTGAAACAGGGGATGGTTTGAGAGGTCTTCGCGCTTCTTTTCCTCTTCTGGAGGCGGTGTTGCACCCGGACGCAGGGAAGGTGGCAGACTTTCAGGATCGGGACGCACCCGCACGATGTTGAACGTGCGGACGCGCTGAATTTGCGCCGCCGTTGGCGATGCCAGCGAAGGAGCGCCACCCGCCGCCACGACAGGCACAGGCGGCTTCAAAACCTCGTCCAATTTGGAGACTTTCACGGGTTTTGGCGGTAGTTCAGGACGCCATTCTTTGCCCTTTTCGAGCAGAAACGCGCTGCTTTTTTGTAACCACGTTCCAAGTCGGCGGCGATTGACGCCGACCACCACCAGAAGGCTGATCACCAGCATCAAGCCGTAGAAAAGCGTTGTTGCCGACGGTCCAACCAGATTTGCCAGAAGCGCACTGAGCGCCCAACCCACCTGACCGCCGCCTCGCCCAACTTCTGCCATTCTTCTCGGTTCGGGGTCTCCCAGCGAAAGGTGGAGAAGGGCAAGGATAGAAAGAAAAGCGAACTCAATCGCCAGAATGCGCTGAGTCGGGAAGCGCACGACGATGCCGAGCTTAGGCAGCAGGATCACCACGCCAAGCCCGAAAATGCCCGCGCAAACCATCGTCGCGCCGTACCCGAACAGACGGGTCAGCGCATTAGACCATGCCGTCGAGATCGTCGCGTCCGACGAGACGTTAAGGAGCGATAAAAACGACACCACGCCAAAGACGATCAATAGAATGGCGGCGATTTCATCGCCCCATGGAGGCAGGCTGTCTAATATTGTTTCCCAGAATTCTGGTTTAACCGTGTACCGATCAGCCGGTTTAGGTGGTGGGGGTGTCTGCGGGACGTTGGTGCCGCGCGTTCCTCCACTTTGCGATCTGGTTCCGGCTGGTTTTTGTTGCGCCACAGTAAACCCTGTTCACTTCCTAACCACTCCAAATCATAACACAAACAAAAAGGTCGGCGCATTGCCGACCATCTATCCAAAAGTAACATTGCAAACGGTTTCACGTGGTCGAGCGCAGTGTCAATCCAAGTCGTCGCGCACGCCCGTCGATACTCAGGATACGTGCGGTAATTTCCTGTCCTTCCTGAACGACGTTGCGTGGGTGCAAAAAGTGACCTTCTGCCAGTTCGGACACGTGTATCAGCCCCTCAAGCCCTTCTTCAATGCGGGCGAATGCGCCGAAATCAACCACGTTGGTGATCACGCCGGTGACAGTCTCGCCGATGTGGTAGCGTTCGTGTACCGTCTCCCACGGATCGGGGTGCAGCCGCTTCAAACTCAGCGCGATGCGTCCCGCGTCTTTATTCACGTCAAGGACGTATACTTCAACAAACTGCCCTCGTGTGAGAATGTCGCTTGGGTGTCCTACGCGCCCCCAGCTTAATTCGCTGATATGGATCAGACCTTCCACACCACCCAGATCGACAAAAGCGCCAAACTCACATAAATTCGTGATATGCCCGCTGCACGTGTCGCCAACCCGTAGCCGCGTCAATAGATCGGCGCGTTCGCCGGGCAGAGCGCGTGCGGCACGCTCTG
Organism: Oceanobacillus sp.; assembly: GCA_035304265.1. Lineage (GTDB taxonomy): Bacteria > Chloroflexota > Anaerolineae > Aggregatilineales > Phototrophicaceae > Flexifilum. The sequence goes on along the minus strand of DATGQJ010000723.1, from coordinate 1,481 downwards.
AGAGAATAAGTCGGTTTTGTTCTTCATTTAACTCTATGACTCGGAGCGACAGCGTTTCGCCAATACGTTCCCCTAATAATTTTCGCCGTACAATCCCATTTGAAGTCGCCGGAAAATCAACCAGTTGGCTCGCCGGTACAAAGCCACGCAGTGAGTTCCATTCGACCAGCAGTCCTCCCCGATTGAATCCGACCACCTGAAGCTCGACGGTTTCGTCATCATTCATGATCCGCCGCATCGTTTCCCAGTCGGACTGCTGATTGTTATCACGTGGTTCGTTCGTGAATGGAAAAGCTTCTGCGGTCTCGTCGATATAATGGCGATCTTCCTGTATCGAAACATCGGAAGCGGCAGGTGCTGCCTCGGAAAATTCTCCTTCCTTGAGCAAGGCAGCCCAATAGCCTTCGTCAACTGGCGGTTGCGGCGGCGTGTGATCCCAGCGTTGCACGTTCGTAGTCATCGCTCTAATTTCCTCTAACCATTACGATAAGCGTTCGCGGGTATGAAAGCGCTCCCATAGATGTTGCTAGTATATCATCGGCTATCAAAAATGAGCAAGCACGATGCACATTAAGATTGTTGTGTGGTGCTTTCTTCCCAGTCACGCAGGGTAGAGGCAATGGCGGTGACGGCGAAGCTCTGTTTACGGTAGAAATCGGGTTCGCTCATTGCCAGTTTGGTGACGATTTCTTTGACTTTTGCGCCCTTGATGAAGCGCATTTCAAGAATGTTATACATCGTCCATTCTGGACTGAGGATTTTGCGTTCACCATTCGGGCGCTGCGCTTCAATCGCTTTGTGCAAGACGGAACGTAGCGCCTTCACCGGATTATTGTCGTTTTCCGGTAACGCCTGCTTGACGATCTTGAGTTCCAGAAGCCGACTATTGCTCATGCCGGGTCCGCCATAATAATGCTTCAGCGCCGCCCACACTTGTTCCTTGAGCTGCTCGATGTCCAGAATCGGCGCTGGCTGTGAAGCGGGCAACCCCGGTCTTCCACGACGGAATTCAAGTTCGTCACGGCTGCGGGCGGTAATGCTGATCTGGGGGAGCAAGCCTTCAAGCGCGGCAACGATGTCTTTCTGAAGGCTCATGTCATCCATCGTCTGCTCAGCACGACGGGCAAAGCTGTGAAGCATTTGTTCTTCGTCTGCCGTCATGTCGATTTCCGTCGCCCGTGCTTGCAATGCCATAAAACCGATCAGCCTGCGCTCGGAATTACGGGCACTGAACAGCGGGATGATCCAATACGACTGCCACTTGTGGACGATCAATTCACCATTGGTCGCCCCTGTCAGCAACGTATACAGGTCGTCTACTTCGCTCCGCAGCAGTTCATCGGATGGGCGCGTAGGTCCAATCGCGGCGATCAACTCCGGTTCGGTCTCGGTGAGCGAAACCGCAAAGGCTGTCGTCACCCGCAGATAATCACAGGTTGCCGCGAGGATTGCCTCTAAAAGCTGAATCAGGTCTGCGCGGG
>DATGQJ010000722.1:0-3898 GCA_035304265.1 Oceanobacillus sp. | reverse complement strand
TCGTCTCCGACATTGTGCTCGTGACTATTCCACCCTTCACCTTGCTGTCCATTCGCCTGCTCATCGCCGTGCTTATCCTCGGCATCCTCGCCCGGAACAGCGGAGCGCCCTTTCCTTCTCGTCCAGTCCTGCTCTCCATTCTGGGGATTGGCTTGCTCGGCTTCGGGATCAGCCTCGGAGCGCAGTTCGTCGGCACCGATCTTTCCACCGCCGTCAATGGTGCGCTCATCACCAGCGCCTCACCCGCATTCATTCTGATGTTCGCGTTTCTCATCCTTCGCGAACGGATCACCCTGCGCAAAATTACCGCCGTCGCGCTGGCAACCATCGGCGTGATCGTGATCATCGACATTACCCAGATTGATTTGAGTTCGGCAACTTTCGGCGGCAATATCGCGCTGGCAATTGCGGCGCTCACGTGGGGGTTGTATTCGGTGCTGGTGCGCCGTGCCAGCCGCGAGGTTGACAGCCTGATGTTCTCGTTCCTCGCACCCATCGGCGGATTGTTGCTCACCATTCCGGCGGCGGCAGTTGAACTTGGCAATCGTCCAATCGGAACCATCACGATTGGAACGATTCTGGGTGTGCTTTATCTCGGCGTCATCTCGACGGCGGTTGCCATGTTCCTGTGGAATCGCGCATTTGCGCTGGTTGATGCGTCCGTCGGGTCGCTCTTCTTTTTCGCACAGCCCCTTGTAGGCACGCTGTTGAGCGTTCTCATCCTCAATCAGCAGATGACGACCAATCTCTGGATCGGCAGCGCCTTAATTGCGGCGAGCGTGCTGCTCTCGATTGCCCGCGAAAAGTCACCCACCCTTGAAGAACCGTTACGTTCGCATTGAGAAATTTTTACGTTTCACAAGGGAATTTTTACGCGCCGCAATTCACTTTTATAAGACGACATGGGTATAATCGCCGCAAAAATGAAGTTCGTAAAAATTCGCAACGTTAGGAGTTTGTTTGGACGCTCGCTTTCCATACGTTGCCATCCAGTTTGCCGCAGCAGGAGCACTACTGATACTGGCTTATATTGGCTGGCAGCGCCGTCGTTCCCCAAGTGCCGCCGTTTACATGGTGCTGGCACTGTCATTGTCGCTGTGGGCGGCTGGTAGCGCCCTCGAAAACGCACAAACTGACCTGAATCTGGCAGTCTTCTGGCTGAAATTCAAGTATTTCGGTCTTGTGGTTGCGCCCCCGACGTGGCTGGTCTTCACGCTGGTTTACACCGGACGCATGAAGCTGCCTTCCCGCCGCACGGTTGCCCTTCTAAGCATCTTTCCCATCATTTTTCTGTTGTTGGTCTGGACCAACGATCTTCACTGGCTCTACTGGCGTTCGTACCGCATTGCCACCGAACAAAACCCGCCAATGCTGGATACAACGCGCGGGTCGCTCTATTTCGTCATCGCCGCCATCGTCTATACCCACATTCTGGTCGGCATGTGGTTCATGCTTCGCCTTGCGTGGAACACCCGACGGGTTTACCGTACCCAGTCACTGCTGATTACCGCTGCCGTCTTAATCCCGCTCATTGGGAATATCGCATTTCTGGCGAATCTAGTCCCGATAGAAGGCATTGATCCAACTCCAGTTCTCTTCAGCATCACCGGTATCATTATCGCGTTAGGCTTGTTACGCTTCCGCCTACTCGATCTGGTTCCGGTTGCCCGCAATATGGCAATCGAGAGCATCAGCGACGGCATTCTGGTGCTGGACGATCAACTGCGTGTGGTCGATCTCAACCCGGCGATGGAAGCCATGCTTGGGACAACGGCTCAGGCGCACATCGGTAAACACGTGGAAGACCTGTACGCGCAGCATCCGCAGCTTCATGCCGAAAGTGACGAATTCTCGCTGATGCTGGATGGGAAACCGCACTACTATGAATGGCGCGTGACTTCAATTCGGGATCGACAGCAGCGCTTGCATGGTCACTTATACATCTATCGTGACGTGACCGAACGCAAGCTGGCGGAAAACGCGCTCAGCACCCGCGTGCAGCAGTTGGATACGTTGCTGCGCGTGGATGACTCGCTCACCAAACGGCTTGACGTGGAATATGTGCTCGACATTGCTATTGATGCCGCGATGGAACTGAGTGACGCGGAAAGCGGCGGCATTGCACTGGTCGAAGATGGCGAAGTGCGTGTGGTTCACGTGCGCGGCGGCTATAAAGACCTGCTCACCGAAGACTTCCCGCCGCGAAACAGCGGAATCGTCGCCCGTGTGCTGCGCGAATGCCAGCCTGTACTGATCCCCGATGTGACCAAAGACCCGGATTACCTTCCGGTGATCGCCGACACAAAGGCGCAGATGACCATCCCGCTAATTTCGCGCGGTTTGCTCATTGGCGTGCTCAACCTTGAAACGGCAGACGCCGACAAATTCACGCCCGAAGTATTTCAGCATATCAAGTTGATGACCGTGCGTATCGCCGTCGCTCTCGACAACGCGCGGCTTTACCAGCTTGCCCACAAACAACTCACCGAACTTCAAACGCTCTACGACAAGGTGAGCTATCTGGAACGGCTGAAAACCGACATGATACGTATCGCCGCCCACGATCTGCGTAATCCGATTCACCTCGTCAACACTTATGCCGATCTGCTGCTGCAAGACCTTAACGACGTGCTTGACGATCAGCACCGCGAGTTTCTCAACGCGATTGTCCGCGCAGGCGGGCAAATGCTGCGTATCACCAATAACATCCTCTCGCCGGAGCGCATCGAGCAAAACGCGGCTTCCATGCAGCTTGTCGATTTGCGCAAACTGGTCGAAGAGACCTATCTGGCGCACTCCGATCAGGCACGGCAGAAAGGTCTGATCTACGAAGTCGCCTTACCCGACGAGCCGTTGTCGGTCAACGGTGATCCTAACCAACTCGGCGAAGCAATGGCGAATCTGATTGTGAACGCTATCAAATACACGCCGAAGGGCGGACGAATCCTCGTCAGCCTGTTACGCAACAAGAGTCGCGCCGTCGTCAACGTCGAGGATACGGGCTTCGGTATCCCGTCGGATCAACAGGAGAAATTGTTTCAGCCCTTCTTCCGCGCCGACACCAGTGAGACAAAGGACATCGACGGCACCGGATTGGGACTGCACCTCGTCAAAAACATCATCGAGCGTCACTTTGGGAAGGTATACTACAAGAGCATCCATCAGGAAGGCAGCACGTTCGGCTTTGAACTGCCGCTGTCGTAGCGCCTACTGCCTTACTCGCATCGCTCGTCGTGGCGCAAGCCAGAACGGGGGCAAATACGCCGGAATATTCGAGAACGGCAGCACTTCCGGCTTGAGGCGAATGCCCAACACATCCTGCATGAATGCCCGCCGCCGCTCAATTCTGTTCCATGCTTCAGGATACTTTGCTCGAAAAGCCGCGCGTAAATCCTCGTCTGCCAGCGCTATTGTGTCCTCGATGTTGGTGGTGTGGTATTCGGTGCCCGTCGCCGGAATCACGTCTACCTGTATTGCCATGCCTGAACGGAGTCGTTCGGTTGAGCCTTCGTAAATTGGTGAACTCATCCACTCGTCCAGATGAATCAAATGCCCCGGATTGAGGGCTACCCCGAAAAACGGTTCGCTCAGATGCCGACGAATGATCGCATAGAGTTCCCCGCCCGTCACGCCAATGCTCAATGCTTCGTACCACTCCACCACCGCCGCGAAATAGGGCGCGACCAACTTTTCGACGTAATCGCGGATATTCTCAGGCAGTTCGGCGGCATCCTCAACCAGAAACCCGCCCCGCGCTGTGTTCGCGCCCCACAACGCCAGATTGGTGAAAACCGGATCGCCGCGCTTCAGCCTGCGCATGGACGGACTCGCCAGCCCCAGTTTCGTCCGTTCCCCACTCAGCATCAGAATGTGCGCAGACAATTCCAGCCCGTTCAGG
>DATGQJ010000721.1:0-3368 GCA_035304265.1 Oceanobacillus sp. | reverse complement strand
CTCGTTCTCACTGCCCACCTTCCGCAAGTGGGGCAAGGTGATGACCGACCGCAAAAACGCCAAAGGCTGGCACGTCGTCTTCGCAGATCGTCGCGGGCTGTACGGTGCGCTCAAGTCAATTTACGAGGGAATTGAACTGATCGACACAGGCGGCGGGGGTTTGCGCGGGTTATATGCCGATTTTCTGGATGAAGCCGCCGCCATCGTCAATCGTCCGGCGTTGCGCGAGGTTGCCGCCGAATACCGCAGTCTTGCCGCCCGATGGAGCGCCCTTGCAAACTCGGCGCTGCCAGATAATGTCGAACCCCTGCGCGAAACACGCCAGCTTATGCGCCAGAAACACGATCTCTTGATGGCAAAAGGCGCGGCTGCCGAAACCCAACCATTGACCGAAAAACTTGAAGCCCTTTTTGGTCAGTACAACCGCGCCTTCCCGATGAGCGACGCGGAAATCGACCAGCTATTCAGCACGTTAGGCGAACAACTGCTCGCGCTCTATGAAGCGGAAACAGCGGCGCTGGCATCGTTGAAAAACGCCGCACAGTGAGACTCACATCTTCTTCCAGTCCTGCTTGATGTCCTCGTGCAGTTCGGCGATGTCGGCAACATACTGCTCGAAATACCCGCAGGACATACAGATATAGGCGTCGAGGTAGGGCGTTTTCAAGGCTAAATAGGCGAAGCGAAACGCAATGTCGCTCTGGATTCCATTTCGCTTTGTGTACACATCTTTAGACCCACACTTGGGACAGGTACCCGATTTCATAGCGCCTCGCTTGCGGATGCTTCGGACAATGGCTTGAAGGTCATGCCCGCCGTCTTATTCCTCGCGCCCCGCAGCACTGTGAGAACGTGTTTCGGATGGAACAAGATCGTCGGCGGCTGGCGCAGGTTCATCACCTCAATAAATGCCAGCGTGAGATCGGTGCTGGTCGGCATGGTGCGCAGCACGCGCTCCAGATATTTCTGCGTCATTCGTGCAAACAGGTTGGGGCGCTTGCCTTCGGTGCCGGGATAACGCAGGTCTTCGCCCGTCGCCATCAGCCACACATTTTTGATCAGTCCCGCCAACCGCTTCTGAAAACGAGGCGGCAGCCCCATCAAGTCGTCGGATTCACGCAGCGACGCATCCAACGCCTTCGCGCTCATTGCGCCTACTGTCAACCCCTGCCCATAAATCGGGTTGAAGGCGCACGTCGCGTCACCCAGCACGACGAAATGCCCCGGCAGCCGCGAGAGCCGTTCATAATGCCGCCAGCGATTTTCAGTCCGTTGGTAGCCAGTAATGCCGCTGATCGGTTTGGCGTCTTTGATTGCCTCGTACACTGTTGGATCGGCAAGCGAACGCGCGAATTCGAGGAAGCCTTGCTCGTCTGTCGGCGGATAGTCCTTATTGATTCCGGCGATGGTGACCACCCAGCGCCCGCCCTCGACTTCCAGAATGCCGCCGCCGCGTGGGATGTGCGGCGGTTTCGCCCCGATCACCACCAGTTTCCAATCCACCGTCGTATGTGCCGGACGCTCGTACCAACGGGTCGCATAACCCAGAAAGGCGTTGACGTGAGTCTCTGGCGGCGCATCGTAGCCGAGACTTTTCAGCCATTCCGGGGCATGAGATTCGCGTCCGCTGCAATCAACCACCAGATCGGCGGTCAGGGTTTCCTCTTCATCCGTTCCGCGCTTTTTCAAACGAACGCCGGTCACGCGCGTGTTATCGGGTGTCGCGGTCAAGCCGGTCACTTGCCGTTCTTCAAGAAAGGTAATGCGCGGATTTTGCAGCAACCGCTGGCGAATCGTCCAGTCCAGCAGGGCACGGCTGGGTGCGCGAGTGACGATTCCACTGTCGAAGCGCGAGAGCCATCCGCCCGACGTGCGATTGATAGTGTCCAGCCCCCAGCGCATCTGCGGCACTCCGGCAGCGCCAAGCTCATCGCTCAAACCCGGAAACAGGTCTTCCATGATCTCGAAGCCATGCGCCAGCAGAATGTGCAGATGTCGTCCCTGCGGCACACCGCTGCGCAGTTCCGCGCCGTTGGGCAGGCGGTCACGCTCAATCACCGTCACCTGCTCGAAATGATCTGACAGCACTCGCGCGGTCAGCATTCCGGTCATGCTGCTGCCGATTACAATTGCCTGTGTGGTCATTATGTCCTCACGAAAATTGCGCTATACAAGCATACGCGCCTTTTGCCCCGATTGGATGCATGGAATGTAGATTGTGCATTGGCTTTTGTGAAATATAACGCTAGCGCATTACAACTTCAAAAACGTCGTCCTTGACGTTGACTCGCACCCACTATCCCCATACAATTGCTCCCATATACAAAAGCTGTGATGAGGGCAAGTAAGCGTCGAAACGGTGGTACAGAGAGCGGAAGCTGCTGAGAACCCGCCCACACGCCGCCGCCGAATGGACCTCTGAGCTGCCGGGGGAAAAGAGAAGAAAGTTCAAGTGGCGAGGAAAGTCCTTGACGGCTTTTCGCATGACCTTCTCCCACTATCCCGCGCCGGACGCTGCCACCGTTATCATGGCAACGGGCATATGCCCAACACGAGGGCGATCAGGCAAACCCTGATCGAACCGGGGTGGTATCGCGGGTGAATTTACGCTCGTCCCCAATCTGGGACGGGCGTTTTTTTGTAGTGAATGAATAGGTAACTAGGAGCTTCTCATGCCACAGAAAAAACGCATCCTTACGGGAGATCGCCCCACAGGAAAATTGCATCTCGGTCATTACGTCGGATCGCTGGCGAACCGCGTCCGCCTACAAGACGAGTACGAGTGCTTTTTCATCGTCGCCGACCTGCACACGCTGACCACCAAACCCGAAAAAGAGCACATCCTTGCGCTGCACGAGCATATTCACGATCTGGTGCTCGATAGCCTCAGCGTCGGCATCGACCCGGAAAAAAGCGTCATCTTCCTGCAATCCGGTGTCCACGAAACTTACGAACTCAACTTGATCTTTGAAATGCTCACCACCGTCAATCGGCTGGAGCGCGTCCCCAGCCTGAAAGACATGGCGGCGGCGGCGCAAATGGGCGAGGTCATGCCCTTCGGCTTGCTCGGCTATCCGGTGCTGCAAGCCGCCGACATCCTGCTGCCCCGCGCCCATCTCGTGCCCGTCGGCAAGGATAACGAATCGCACATTGAAGTCACCCGCGAAATCGCCCGCCGCTTCAACTACCTCTACGGCGATGTTTTCCCGATCCCCGACGTATTGATCGGCGACGTGCCTTCACTGGTCGGCACCGACGGGCAGGCGAAGATGAGTAAGTCGCTCAACAACGCCATCTTCCTCAGCGACGACGAGGCAACCGTCACCGAAAAAGTGCGCGGCATGTTCACCGACCCCAACCGCATTCGC
>DATGQJ010000720.1:0-3263 GCA_035304265.1 Oceanobacillus sp. | reverse complement strand
CCGCCCGCACCTCACGATCACGCAAAGTGGAGATCGTCGAATCGCCTTCAGCAGGCGGGCAGGACTAGACTTGTACAGACATTCCGCCGATGACAGCTATTTGTCATCGGCGGATTTATTTTGGGCATCAGCCCGTCATTGGTGTTTCCACGCTGCCACGCCTAAGCACAGCCATCCCCCGATAAATGCCGCACCGCCAAACGGGGCAACCGCGCCCATGAAACGCACGTTGAAAATGCTCAGGATGTAAAGCGCACCTGAGAATAAGAGGATGCCGAGCGTGAACAGCCATCCGGCGTAGCGCGTCCATCTGACGGGATAACGTTCCGCTGCCCATGCCGCGCCGAGCAGGACAAGCGCATGAATCAGGTGATACTGCGCCGCCGTATCGAAATTGCCTTCCAGATTCGGATTTTCGGCGAAATGCGCCGCCAACCCATGCGCCCCGAACGCGCCGAGCGCAACGCCCGTCGCGCCAAAAAACGCCGCAAGAATCACAAATGTGCGAGACATCTAAACGCTCTCCTGATACGGTATAAGAGTATCGTAAGCATAGCAATTGAACGCACAAACCCGAAAATCGATGAGGCAATGGGACTTATTCCATAGGGCTAAATCCATTGTCCGTTCACCTGTCATGAGGTATCGTTAATAATTCATAACGGCGCAGAGGATTTACATCCGTGTCGGCAGTTGCATTTCTATTCGAGCACTTTTATCACGGTCAATTACTTCAGGGTGGCACGTTGCAGGGCGAGCCGCGCCTGCTGGCATTGTCTCCCGGCGTGCGCAATGAACAAGTCGCTGCTGCCTTGCAGGAAGCACCGATCCCGCCGCAGTCCGGTATGGGGGCGTGGGCGTTGGTGCGGGGCAAGACTATCCCGTTCCTGCTGGTGCAATCGCAGCCCGGAATGCGTCATTACATTCTTGTCACGGTAGACGCGCTGCGGGCGCTCGGCGGCAATCACAAGGCGCTGCTCGATCTGGTCGAACCGGAGATCAAGAAATTTGAAACCACCGGACACAGCCTGCCGCCGCTGATGATGCCCAACGTGGGCTTTCCGTCGTCCGCCGCGCAGGAAGAGGCGATGCTCGACCTGATGACGGCGACCCGTGACCGCCTCGACGTGATCGAGGCGCTGTTGGCAGCGATCATTCACGGCGTACAGATCGTGGTCAAAGGTGCGCCGCCCGAACTCGAAAAGCGGGTGGGCTTTGTCGAAGGGCTGCTGGCGCTGCTGCCGCCGCCCGCGCGTTTTGGCGTCACTTTCACCACCTACAGCACCCCCGACATCATTCTCGATTCGCAGATTTGTTTCTACGGCGATGAACATACCCCACCGGAAAACACCCTCGTTTACCAGTGGGGACAGCCTGACGTAAGCGGTGTAAAAGCCGAAGATGAATATGCGCGTTTCATCAAGAGCCAGCTTCGCCTCGATACCGGACTGGTGATTGAGCAGACGACGGCGCTCACGCCCGTCGCCGGATGGCGCATCCGCGAAGGTGAAGCACTGGCAGAGGCGCTCAAGTATGCATCCTACCGCCTCAAGGTCGATAATGCCCTGCTCAATCACCAGCCCGTCGGCGCTCCCGAAGTGGCGAAGGTGCTGGCAGAAGACCCCACGCTGACCCCTGAGCTTCGCGCCGTCTACATTCAGCATTTGCTGGCGTTCGCGCTGGTATTGGGCGACGACGAAAACTCCGACCTGCTGGCGAATGCCGCACAGGGACAGCCCGATCTTGAACGCGCCATCCTGCGCGAAATGAGCGAGGCGTTGAACGACGGCAAAGCCGAGCACGTTTTCCGCCGGGTTTCGCTCTGGCGGCGGCGTCCTGAGGGTTTTCAGGGCATGTACTGGCAGGAACTGGTGCAGCGTGCCGCCGTTGCCTACGCGCAAACGCTGGCGCAGTCGGGCGATCCTGAGGCGTTGAACACCTTCCTCGATGAACTGCGCGACAGCATGAGTCCGGTTGAGATGGCGGCGATTGCCACGCAGTTGATCGAAATCACGCTGCCCTTAAGCACGAAACACCGGAAACTCGCTGAGACGGTCTTTGTGCTGTCGGCGTCTGCGCTTGCCACCGAACGCTTGCAGCGCTTGATGGCATCACGGGCGTTGGTGGCGCAGCTTCCGGCGGGAATGCGCGAACTGATCGCGTATATGGCAGCGGCAGAGCGCACCCCGCCGCCACAAGGGATGCTGGCACAGGCGATCTCCGACTTTGGGACACAGTGGCGTCCTTTGTTGTTCATCCGTCTTGCCGAGATTGTGGTGCTGGCGGGGCTGTATGAATTGCTCGATCAATCCGCCATGCAGGGGTTGGCAGAAGCGGCAACCAGCGCGTGGGGCGACGCTTACGATACCACGCTGCGCTGGACGGTGCGCACGCTTTCCACCGACGAAATACTGGCAACCCTTGAGCCTGCCAGCCGTCAGGCGCTGCTGCAAATTCTATTGGGACGACGGGCATACGCCGACGTTGCCAACGAACTGCAAAAGCACAGCCGCCTGTTCTATCCCGCCGACAAGCAGCTACAGTTCGCGCAGATGGCGTACAACCTGCTTGCCGAGTCTCCGCTGCCGCTCACCGAGATACCGGTGGCGCTGCAAACCCTGACGGAAAAAGGCGTCAAACCGCTGCCGCTGGCGATGGCGCATTTTGGGGCGCTTCAGCGTAACCATTGGCCCCCCGCTCTGGAAGCAGTCGCCGCCAGCGTGACCGACTTGATCTACAACAACCGGCTGATCGCCGAAGCGCTGCCGCCGGACATGCTGATGGAACTACTCAATTATCACGTCGAGCGACAGGACACCAACCTCGCGCTCCGTGTTGCGCACCTGCTGCCTGCCTCTGCCGCGCGGCGCGGGGATGCCGGAATCACCGTCATGATTCAGATGTATCGCATCATGAACTGGAACGACGAGGGGCGGGCGGCGGCACTCGATGGGCTGCGGCGCTACATCCGGCGTGGCAACGATACGCTGGTGCAGCAGGCGCTGTCTCGTCTGGGGCGCGAACTGGGCGATCAGGTACGGCAGGCATTAGAAGCGACGGTCACGCTGTACCAGATGATGGGCGGCGAAGACATCGGCGATTACGCCTATTCGCTGCACACTGTCTCGGAATTTTTGTACGACACGTCGCTCGCCTACATGGACAAGAACAGCGCACCGAACGTCACGTCGTTGTTGAGCGACCTTGATAGTCTCGCGGGCGGGCTTTCCAACGACGAGCGGCGGGCGCTTTCAACTGCAATG
>DATGQJ010000719.1:0-3610 GCA_035304265.1 Oceanobacillus sp. | reverse complement strand
TGAGCCAACACCGTCCTTCGATATACTGTGATGCGGTATCCTGATCGGTCGTGAGTCACGCATGAAGCAGTCGCTTCGTCATAAGTTGAGAAGGTTGTACATCGGCGGATTGGCAGCCATTGTTGTGCTCATCGTCGCCTACATGCTGATACAGGCGATTTGGCAGATCTTAGGCAATTATTCCCTGCTGACGCTTATCATACTGTGTGCTCTGCTGCTTCAGGGCAGCGTTTACTGGTGGCTGAAACTGCGACAAATCGAAAAGGTGTCCCGCTTGGACGATCCTCGTATCATTTCCTACCTCTACGCGCTCAACCTGCTGCTCCTGCTCATCTATCCGGCTGTGCTTGTGATTTCACTCCTGAACGATACCATTGAGAATTCACCCGATGTGCTGATCGGTGGCGTTTTATTTATCCTTGCCCTTATCACGTTCGTTCACTATTCTCTCGTCAAGTTGGTGCGAAGCGACACAGACCGCATCGCCCTCACACGCCGCCGACAGGTCACGGCTCGTTTCATGCGCGAATTACAGCGAAGCGAATTGCGGAAGAAGGCTGCTCGATGAACATTCCCCACAAGCACGACTGGAATATCACCCCGGCTGAGGCGATTGCCCTTCAGCGGCAGTTGGCAAATGAAGTCAACTATAGCCAGCCGATTGACCTAGATGCGGTTCGGTTGGTCGCTGGCGTAGATGTCAGTGTAAAACCCGACCAGAACGGAAGAGACATATCGCAGGCAGCGATTGCGGTGCTCAGTTTCCCTGATCTGAAACCCGTAGAAACCGCGCTGGCAAAAATCCCGACACCTTTTCCCTACATTCCCGGTCTGCTCTCCTTCCGCGAAGGTCCGGTTTTAGAGGAAGCGTTCAAACAACTACAATGCGAGCCGGATGTCTACATCTTCGACGGTATGGGGCGGGCACACCCTCGAAGAATCGGTATCGCCACGCACATCGGCTTGTGGCTGCAAAAGCCCACTATCGGCTGTGGAAAAACCCACCTCATTGGGCGTTATCAGGAACCACTCGACGAACGTGGCGCATACAGCGAACTGGTAGATCGTAATGAAGTGATCGGCGTGGTGCTGCGAACCCGCGCCAGCGTAAAGCCTGTCTATATTTCCGTCGGGCATCTCGCCGATCTCCCAACCTCGATTGAGTTGGTCATGCGCTGCACGACCAAATACCGCTTACCAGAGCCAATCCGCGCGGCGCACAACGCTGCTGGTCAATTTGCGAAACCCTGATGCAAGCACCGGATTGCAAGCTGTTTGTCGAAGCGGAAGTGAGCGCGAGTGATCTGATCAGCATAGTCGCGTATGTGCTGAGCAAATCGCCCACGCGCTGCGAGATGGAAGTCCTCAAGAACGAGGAGTACGATAGCAAGCGCCGCCAGCTATTTCCTGATGGTTTCCTCTACTTCCGCTACATCATCGACCTCTACATGCCTGACGAGCCGATCAAGGCGCAGGCAAAACTGGTTTCGCAGTTATTGGAATACCTGTGGGATTCAGGCTTTCCCGCGGTGGCGGCGTGCGCGTTCGAGGCACAGTTACCCCATCACGGCGGTTATAAAAGCCGCCGCGTTCCTTGGCCCCCCGAAGACTAAGCTGACCACGCCGCGATCAACGCTGGCAAGCCGCTGTATACAACATCCGGTTGAATCGGGCTGGTTTTGAGATCAGCTTCTGTCGCCACGCCGGTAAGCACGAGCGCCGCGCGAATCCCAACATTTTGTGCGCCCAGAATATCGGTTTGCAGCCGATCCCCGATCATCAAAGCGTGTATCGCGTCGGTATTCAGAGCACGTAACGCCGCCTCGAACATCGGCGCGTTCGGCTTGCCCATGATGATAGGTTCGCAGTCGGTAGCGGCTTGCAGTGCAGCGAGGATACTGCCCGCCCCCGGCGCAAGTCCTTCCGGCGTGGGGATCGTCACGTCGGCATTCGTGCCGATGAAAACCGCCCCCTTGCGAATGAGCATCGCCGCCCGTTTGAGTTTCTCGTAGGTAAGCGCGGTGTCGATCCCCGCAACCACCACTTCGGCATCATCCGCCAGCACGTAGCCCGCCTTTGTCACCAGCGCCTTCAACCCGTCACCGCCGAGCACGTGAATATTCATCCCTGCCGGATAACGGGTTTGCAGGTAGTTCACGGCTGCAATGCCAGAAGTGACAATCTGCGCCTCGTCAACTCCCTGAACTCCCATCCGCGCCAGTTTCGCCACGTAGTCGGCGGGCGATTTGGCGCTGTTGTTGGTAGCAAGCACGAAGCGAATGTTGTTTGAACGAAAGAACTCGAACAGGTCTTGCATACCGGGCAGCGGTTGATCGCCAAGCCACAGCACGCCGTCCATGTCGAGAATCACGCCGTTGAGAGTAGAGAAATCCATACCTGAACTCGTTGAGAATGCGGATAAATGACTCGTGGTCGCCCACGCAACAGAGTTTATCAGGGAATACTCCAGAAACTCCACATTGTGCTACAATCCCGCCCGATCATGGAGGGAACGGCATGACCTTCTCAATCGTCGCGTATGATCCCGACGAACAGGCGTGGGGTGTTGCGGTTGCCAGCAAATTCCTCGCCGCCGCAGCCGTCGTCAGTTGGGCGCAGGCAGGCGCGGGCGCAGTGGCGACTCAAGCATACGCCAGAGTGAGCTTTGGACCCAACGGGCTGGCAATGCTGGCAGAAGGCAAAAGCGCACAGGAAACGCTGGATCGGCTGCTTGAAGGCGATCCCGGTCAGGCAGATCGGCAGGTTGGCATTGTCGATGTGCAAGGCGGAACGGCGGCACACACCGGCGTAAAATGCTTCGACTGGGCAGGCCACCGTATTGGAGTTGGCTTCACCTGTCAGGGCAATATCCTAACCGGACCCGAAACGCTGGAAGCGATGGCGGAAACCTTCATGACCGCAACAGGTGAACTTGCAGATCGCCTCGTTGCAGCCCTCCGCGCGGGCGATCTCGCGGGTGGAGATCGGCGCGGCAAGCAGTCTGCCGGAGTGCTGGTCGTGCGCAAAGATGGCGGTTACGGCGGTGACAATGATCGCTATCTTGACCTGCGCGTGGATGACGACCCCGAACCAGTGGTGAAACTGCAATCGCTCGTTACCGCGCATCATCTCTTCTTCGGGCAAACCCGCCCTGAGGACCGCTTGCCTATCACTGAAGACCTCGCGCGTGAGTTACAGGCAATGATGCAGGCACAGGGTTATCTCAAAAGAGAGGTGAATGGCAGTTGGGATGAAACCTCTATCGCAGCCTTCCGCGCATTCGTCGGCAACGAGAATTTGGAAGAGCGCTGGCGCGAAGATGATCCCGCCTACATTGACCGCGTTGCGCTGGACTATCTGCGCGAACGATTCGGCAATAAGTAACGCATTCGGCTTTGAAACAGAACCAAGCCCTCTTTTTTCTGGTGCTCATCCTGCTCGTTGGCGTTGCGCTGCGTATCCATGCGCTTGGGCAGGATCGGCGCTTCCATCCCGACGAGGCGTTATACAGCACCTTTGCCAGATCAGCCGCCCTCAATGGCGATTGGCTGCTGCACGGTTCGCTCGATAAGCCGCCGCTCACCATCTATGCCTCTGCGCTCTCGATGAC
>DATGQJ010000718.1:0-4307 GCA_035304265.1 Oceanobacillus sp. | reverse complement strand
CGGAGCGATTCATCAATTGAAGCAGCAAGGTGAGCAGGTCGTCATCCTTACGGTGATGGCAGGCGATCCGCCCGACACCCTTCCAGACACGCCGCTGCTGCGAACCGTACAGGCACGATGGGGCGCGGGACAACAGCACGTGAGTGCGCGGCGCAAGGAAGATGTCCATGCGGCAAGACAATTGGGCGCGAAAGTCGTGCATCTGCCCCTGCTGGAATGCATTTTCCGCACCGCTCGCAGCGGCGACGGCTCGCGGACGCCGCTCTACCCTCGTGAAGAAAGCGCCTTCAGCGACTACGAAACTGCCGACGACACGCGGATTTTACTGCTGGATAGTCAGCCATGCGTGCGCGAGGGCGTGGTGGCGATCTATGCGCCTCTGTGCGTCGATCACCACATTGATCATCGGCTTGTTCGTGATTGGGCATTGGTCTTAACGGGCGCAATCAACGCGCCTTCACTGAAATTTTACGAAGAATTTCCCTCGATTCAGAATAAAATTGCATTGAACCGAGTAATGCATTTTTACAAGCAGGAGATGCCCGCCCTTTCGCTCTCGCGCGAACAAACACTCTTGAGCGAAAATGATGTGACGGCAAAAATCCGGGCAATTCGCTGTTACGAATCGCATTTGCAAGTGCTGTGGCAAAGTATGGACGCAATGGAGAAATCGGTTCGAGATTATCTACTGTTCTGTGGCGAAGGGCGACCTGCCGAGCAGTTCTGGACGGTCAACGTGACCGCCTCAACGCATGAACCTGTGCGGACTGTCGATATTATCCCATAGACGCGGACGTGAGAGGACACAAGATGACGGCGATGGAACAGGCGCAAGCCCTGTTAGATGAGCTTCTACAAGCCGCCCGCAACGGCACGATTATTCCTGTGCGCCTGCCCGGACAGCTTGAAGCTATTCAGGAACAGTTGGCGAAGGCAAAGGAAGAACGCAAGGCGGAAGAGAGTAAGCCACCTGTCGATACCGAAACCTTCCTCAAAGAACAGGCATATTTCATCGGTCACGCCATTCACGAACTGCGCACGCCGATGACCAGCATTCGCGGCTACGCCGACATGTTGAGTAATGCGGCAATGGGTCCGTTGAACGACATGCAGAAGCAGTTTGTGGATACCGTTCGCACCAATTCGAAACGCATGGAAGGCTTGCTCTCCGACGTTTCGGACATGAACAAACTGCGGGCGGGCACGCTGCGTGCCAATGAAAAAATGGACATGTTCAAGAACATCGCCATGATGGTTGAGAAGCAGACGCAACCGCTTGCCGAACAACTCAACCGCAAGCTGGTATTCGATATTCCTCAGGGGTTGCCTATCCTCAATACCGACGGAGAACTACTGGCGAAAGCCATCACGAAGTTGGTAGAAAACGCGCTCCGTTACCAGCAGCAGGAAAACGGTGAGGTCACGGTACGCGCCTCGTCCGAAGGTAATCAACTGATCATCAAGGTGGAAGATAACGGCATTGGCATGACGCCGGAAGAAGTGGCGCAGCTTGGCACGATTTACTTCCGATCCGACGACGAACTTGTACGTTCATACAAGGGGAGCGGGCTGGGAATCCCCGTCGCCTATGGCATTATTCGCCTTCTCAACGGCACGATCAACGTGCAAAGCGAGAAAGGCAAGGGTACAACGTTCACGATTACGCTTGCGGGAATGACATGAGCGATCTGGACGCGGCGCTGCGAACACTCTCGCGGATGCAAAATGCAGCGCCGCCTGTTGCTGCCAACAAAATCAGCCAGGTGATGAATCTGCTTCTGCGCCTCAACGCAGAGAATGAGTATCTCAACGCACGGTTGATGGAGGCGCTTAACGCGCCTTCCGAATTTGAACCACCTGTCGATTCAGAAGACACGCCAGTCAAGCCGCTCAACACACCGGATGCCCCCATTCTGGAAGAATTGTTCCGGGTGGATCGTAGTTCGACGGTGGAGTTGTTCTCCAACTTTGATGCGGAACTCTTCACCGACGAAATGCCCGCGGTTTCAACCTCCGAAGAACCGGAG
Source organism: Oceanobacillus sp. (assembly GCA_035304265.1). Lineage (GTDB taxonomy): Bacteria > Chloroflexota > Anaerolineae > Aggregatilineales > Phototrophicaceae > Flexifilum. Next base: position 2,280 of record DATGQJ010000718.1, on the reverse strand, counting down.
CAACAAGAGCCTCAACTCGATTTCTACCAGCATCTTGAAGCGATTATTGCCGAGCGCACGCCGTCCGAAGAAAAGGACGACGAGCCAGCCCCTCGCATTATTGAATTAAGCGAAGAGGAACGTCAGGCGCTTGCCGATCAATTGCGCACCGGTTGGCTGCCACAATTACAAAACGATCTCGAACTGCCGGATGCCGACATGCTGCTCGGACGCATCAATGAAGTCTTCAAGCCCTCCCTCATTTTGCTGCGGGGACAGGCAGAATCGCTGGTTGAAGGCAAGCTGGGCAGGCTATCCTCCAACCAGATTGATGCGCTCAAGCTGATGTTGAGCAATGCCGAAAATGCGCTGGCACTGCTCGATTCATTTGAACTCATCCAGCAGCTTCGTCACCGCACCCTCAACATTCAATTGCAGGATTTTCGGGCAGAGGAGCTTCTGGCTGCTGCCCAACAGGTGGTGCAAGCCCGCGCCAATGCACATGAACACCACATCATGGTGCAGACCGACGATACCCTGCCGATGGTTCGGGCGGATTTTGAACGCTCGCTGATCATCCTGATTGACTTGCTGGACAATGCGATTCGCTACATGCCCAATGACGGCAGTATTCGTCTCTCGGCGGATACGTTGGGGACGCACGTGCTGATCACCGTAGCGGATAACGGCATCGGCTTGACCCCGGAAGATTGCGAGCAGGTCGGCAAACCCTTCTGGCGTGCCATGCGGCAGCCGCTTGTCCGCCACCACCCCGGTTCAGGGCTGCGCTTGTTTCTGGCAAAGCGCATTCTGGAACTGCAAGGAGGTGAATTATTCTTCTCTGGAGAACCGAATCTGGGCAGCAGTTTTAGCTTTACACTGCCTGCCGTCGAAAATATCGCCGAAATGATGTCATAATGCTGAATACGCATAGCATGAATGACTCAGGGGATTTTCACTTTACTTTTACATAATTCCGTGATATATTACGGTTAGGCGCGCGGTTGGAATTTCCATTGAATAGTTGGGGGAACGGGCACAGCAATCGGCTGTGTCTTTCTAATTTCCCTAACCGAAGTTGGCGCTTTTTTGTTTTGGAAGGAGTGGTATCGTCATGGCGAACCAGCCACAGTATCTGACAGCGGAAGGTCTCAAAGAGCTAGAAGGTCGGCTCAAATACCTCAAAGAAGTCCGCCGTCCTGAAGTTGCCGAACGCTTGCGTCAGGCACTGGAAGAAGGCGGCGATTTAAGTGAAAACGCAGAGTACGAAGACGCCAAGAACGAACAGGCGTTTGTTGAAGGTGAAATTTTACGGTTGGATTCGATTCTGAGCAGCGCTCAGGTGATCGAAGCCACCGGGAAGAAAGACGTGGTCTCGCTCGGCTCGCGCGTGACCGTCGTCGAAGAAGGCACGAGCGACAAAGAGGTCTATTACCTTGTAGGCTCTGCCGAAGCGAATCCGAGTGATGGTAAAATCTCGCTGGAAAGCCCGCTGGGCAAAGCCATGCTTGGCGCGAAGAAGGGCGACAAGGTACTGGTAAACGCACCGGGCGGCGAGATCACGTTTATCATCAAAGAGATCGCGTAAAAAGCGGTCTGAATACCCGGACATGATGAAGCCCCGATGCAGTCGGGGCTTTGTTTTGTGGCGATGCATGGTATTGTTGGGGGTAGTGGCTTCCAATCAATCCTCAGGAGACGACTATCGATATGTGGCAGCCGAATAGACTCGAACAAGAACGGCTGGATAAATTAAGTGAGCTAGAAGCACAGGGAATCGTGGCATATCCGGCGCGGGTGCAGCGCACGCATACCGCTGCACAGGCGATTCAGGCATATGAATCCTCTGACAACGGCGATGAAGCAGCGATCCCCGTGACCGTCTGTGGACGCATACGACGGGTCAACATCAAGGGCAAGGTTTCGTTTTTGCACATCGAAGATGAATCCGGGCGCGTTCAATTGTTCCTGCGCGTCAACGACATGGACGAAGCGGTCTACAACCTCGTCAAAAACAAACTGATCGAGATGGACGATTTCGTGCAGGCGTCCGGCACGATGATGCGCACGACGGCAGGCGAGATCAGCGTTCGCGTCAGCGATCTCAAGCTGATCGCCAAATCCCTCAGCCCGCTGCCCGTTATCAAACAGGAGCAGCTAGAAGATGGCACTATCATCGAGCATGGCGAGTTCAGCGACGTGGAACAGCGTTACCGCCAGCGATACGCCGACCTTGCCGTCCACCGTCAGGTGCGCGAGGTTTTTGCTAAACGGGCAAAAGTGCTGCGTGCCTTACGTGAA
>DATGQJ010000717.1:0-3769 GCA_035304265.1 Oceanobacillus sp. | reverse complement strand
CTTTACATGATCGGCGTGGGGACGAACAGCCGACTCGATCCGTTCATGCGCTTTGCGGCGGCTGACCAGACTTGTGATGACGCGGGACGGCGGGCTTGCGCGGACGTGCCTTCGTTCAACGGCGCGGGGGTGGTCTTCAATCTGGGCGGGCAGGTCGTCGGGGATCGGTTCGATGCAGGATTGAACTTCGAGTTGGGCAATACCGACTGGCAAGACGTGGAACTGAGCAGCTTTTCGGGCGATACAGGCGGGGAATATGCGCTGGTATTCGTGGGAGAACTGCCACCGCGTTCGCTGGATAGCGACGAGTAAAAAAGTGGAAATTGGTAGAAAACAGGTCGAATAGGCGGTGCGTGCAACTTCAATGGCGTATGATGCGTACAGTCGGAAAAGCATCAAATTTGGAGGCATCGACTCATGCTGCCTGTGAGTACATTCAATAACCCGACCCGCCGTACCCCTTATTTGACCTATGGCTTGATCTTGACCAATATTCTCGTCTTTTTGTGGGAACTGTCGCTGCCTACCAGAGAGCTTTACAACGTCTTCTACAACGCCGCTGTCGTTCCCTGCCAGTTGAACCTCTTCTCGCTGGAAACGCCGCTCGATATTTTCCGCAGCATGTTTCTGCATGGCAGTTGGGCGCATCTCGGCAGCAACATGCTGTTCCTGTGGATTTTCGGCTCGAACGTAGAAGATTATTTCGGCAGACGCGCGTTCATCGCCATGTACCTGATCACGGGCGCAGTGGCGGCGTTGACGCAAACGCTGGTTCACACGGGCGTTTGCGTGCCGATGATCGGGGCAAGCGGCGCGATTTCGGGCGTGCTCGGCGCGTTTCTGGTGCTGTATCCGGCGGTGAAAGTGCGGGTTGCCGCCATCTTCTTCAAGTTTTTCATGCGCACCTTCGTGCTACCCGCGTTCCTGGTGCTGGGCTACTGGTTCATCGTCCAGTTGTTCGCGGGAATCGCGTCGCTGGGCGTGGATACCCTGAGCGATGGCGGCGGGGTGGCGGTGTTCGCGCACATCGGCGGGTTTATCGCCGGGGCATTGATCGCGTTTGTCGCCACGATGTTCAAGCCCGTGCCGCCTGCGTATGATGCGGTGTAAGGAAGTCAAGTCTCGCTAAAGAAGCGGCGAAGTTCCTATGCAACCCGTTCCGGTTTACCTCCGTTGTCTGCCGCGAGGTGTCCAACGCCGTCAATCTCAACGCGCCGGACGCGCGGCAGCAATCGTTCTAGACGATCAAGCGCAAGTTTCAAATACGCCGCGCTGTTACTGCCGCCAAGCAACAATACGTCGGCGGTCACGTTCTTATAATTGTCGATGGTGTTTTCGGTGCTCAAGACCATTTGTATGTCGTAATGCATCGTCGGGATGAGTTTCTCAAGGGGAACATCATCCCCCTTGACTTCCTTTGCTTCCGCTTTGATCGCCAGCGACATCAGCGGCTCCATGATAAAACGGGGCACAAGGCGGAATAACCGCGAATCCTCAGTTCCGATGGCAATTGTGACCATTGCCGCGCCTAACTTCCCCTGAGCAAGTTCCCGTTCATATCGCGCCGTCCATGTCCAGTCGGATGATGCAGCGCCGTTGATCGTCAAGGGTGGCTCATATAAGGCGAGTTTGTGGATGTCGGGCAGCATCAACGCCGAGTGCAGTGAAATGACAGCGCCCGCGCTCAACCCGAATACATAGTGTGCCCCGGTCTTGTCCAGAAGCGCCTGTATATCGTCCACCGCATTCTGTATGGTGTGATGATCGCTGTAGGGTCCGCTTAACCCGCGCCCCCGACGATCCGGCACGTACACCGTAAACGTATCCGCCAGTGCCGCCGCCAGTTTCATGAAATTCTGTGAGGCTTGCATCCCGCCGTGTACGAGAATAAGCCCCGGTCCATCGCCCAACTGTCGATAGCCAATATTCGTTCCATCTTCAGATGTGACCGAGCCGATTGTATAGGCGGGTGGCGGGGCTTTCATTCGTGTATTCTCTCCTCTGTTATTCAAACTTGAAACGCACGACGCCGAAGGTGAAGAATGCTGCCGCCATCGCCAGCAGCACAAGGACGGGCACGACAATCGTGCTCAGGTTGCCGCCGAAGAAGATCAGCGAGTGAAAGCCATCCATCACCCACGCGACGGGGGAAATGTGCCCGATGATACGCATCCACTCCGGCACGATGTCGAGGGGCCACCACGACCCGCCCAGCGGCGCAAGCGTCAGCGTCATGAACAGGGTGACACCTTCCGCCTGCGCAGGATTCTTCAGCAGCGTGGTCACAGCCAGTGCCAGCGCGGTTGCGCACAGGGTAAAGGCGCTCATCAACACGATCAAGCCTACCACGTCATTGCCGTAACGTACACCGAGCAGCAGCCCGAAGCCAAACAGCACTCCATATTGGATCATGCCGAGGGTGAAACGCGATAGCAGCTTGCCGCCGAGAATCTGAGCGCGACTGATGGGCATGGTCACGAGGCGTTGCAGCGTCCACTGCTTGCGCTCGCGGATGAACGCCGCTGCTACCGGAAGCACGGTGAACAGCACGTACATGCTCGCCATGCCGGGGATCGACTGTCGGAAGCCTGCACCGCCAGAGTTCTCGTCGAGTTCGACGGATGCCAACACGTAATTCACTGAAATCGGATTACCCGTCCACAGAGTTTGCGCCTGCTCGCGCACCCCTTCCTCGAAAGCCGCGCGGTCAGCCTCATCGCTGAATTCGAGGAACGGTAGATCAGCAGTCACATCGTTGGCGACGGTCACTGCCGCCTGCACCCCGCCAAGTTTCTGTGTTGCCGCCTGTACCGCCTGCAAGATGTAGCTCGGCGCGGTGGCGTCTTCGTTGGAACGGTAGACGATGCTCACAGGCTGACCTGCGTTGACCGCTTCCTCAAATCCCGACGGAATTTCGATCAGTGCCAGTGCGTTTTGATTTTCGAGCCGTTCCTGCGCCAGTTCGGGCGTGAGGGACGACTCGCCTAAACCGCAGGGATCGCCTTCGCCGTTATCCATCGGGCAAAGTAGGATGCGGGTATTGGCAGCGCGAATGTCTGCAAGGAACTGCTGTGAAAGGGCGCTGTTGTCGGCGTCCATCACGTCTACGGGTAGGCGCGGTCCCTCCGTCGAGATGGTATTCCCCGCGCCGTTGGCAAAACCGACGGCTACTGACAGGATGATCGGGATGATCACCAGATTGAGCCAGATGCTGCGATCTTTGAACAGGATTCGGAGTTCATTCAGGGCAATATCAATTACTGCACGCATGGCAACCCCCTCAGACATTCATGCGGCGGTTGAAAATTGCCCAGCCGCTTACAAAGAAAACCGCGCCAATCACCAGCAGAACGGCTAGATTCAGCCCGATGTCGCCCTGTTCGAGCGAGAGCTTGCTGAAGGCGTCCGTCGCCCAATACACAATCGTCAGACGGCTGAGCGGCGCGAGAACCGGAATTTGCTGCACGCTGAAGAACACGCCGCCGAACAAGCCCATCATCATCGAGATAATGCTGCCGATGACATTGCCCTGATCTGGCGTCTTCACCAGCGAGGAAACCAGTGTGCCCAAGCCAGCCGCAGCCAGCGACACCGAGAGCACGACCAGCACCAGCGCGAGGATATTTGATCCCCAGATGAACTGCATCTGCCCGCTGACCAGACTACCGATCACGGTGAGTGCCAGCATCAGTACCACCACCTGAACCACGCAGTTGGTAAACGTGCCGATGAACTTGCCGAGCAAAATCATGTAACGCGGCGTAGGCGA
>DATGQJ010000716.1:0-3693 GCA_035304265.1 Oceanobacillus sp. | reverse complement strand
AGCTTCTGATGGATGATCATTGGGAATGCCGCCTCTTCCGGCAATACCTCTAAACCCCACTGCTCCGCGATTATCGTGCGCTCCGCCGTCGGAATCACGGCGCTGACATCATGCAGCCAACCACCCGTTTCTGCCTGATCGGGATTGACGCCCATTTTCAACGCCACCCGCCGCGCTTCCGCCGCTACATCTCGACAATGTTCCGCCGTGTGTGGGTAGTTGTGATGATGGAGAAATGCGGTGACATCAGCCGCAAGATCGCCCGTGAAAACAATACCTTTCGTCAGGGTATCCAGCATAAATCGCCTCCGGTGAGCATCATAACAGTCGGGGATGGCACTTGTAAACAGACACACTTCATTGGAAACTTAGCCAAATAGCTTGAGGTGACGATGGATTTCGTGCGACTTTACCCGAACGTTTCACTGCCTGAAGATGCGCAGCTAGACGATTTCGTTGTGCTAGGCAAGCCGCCGCGTGGAAAGCAGCCCGGCGATCTGCCGCTGGTCATCGGCGCAGGCTGCGTGATTCGTTCGCATACCGTGATTTACGCGGGCAACACCATTGGCGTAGGGCTGCAAACCGGGCATCACGTCGTCATCCGTGAGGAAAACACCATCGGCGATCACGTCAGCATCGGCACGCACAGCATTGTCGAACATCATGTGCAAATCGCCAACGGTGTTCGGCTGCACAGCCGGGTTTTCTTGCCGGAGTACAGCATTCTGGAAGAGGGCTGCTGGCTCGGTCCCGGCGTGATGGTCACGAACGCCCGTTACCCGCTCAGTAAAGGCGTGAAGGACCGTCTGGTAGGCGCACACATCGAAGCAGGCGCGATCATCGGCGCGAATGCCACGCTTTTACCCGGTGTGCGCATCGGTGCGCGGGCGCTGGTCGGCGCGGGCGCGGTGGTCACGAAAGATGTGCCGCCGGGCGCGGTGGTAATTGGCAATCCGGCAAAAGTGGTCAAACAGATCGACGATATTGAATACTATCAGCCGTAACCTTCATGACAAGAGGAACCATGTCCAGAATCCCGCTCGTTGATCTCAAGGCGCAGTACGACTCGATCAAAGACGAAATCGACGCTGCAATTGCTCGTGTCATTCAGAATACCATTTTCATCGGCGGCAAAGAGGTCAGCGCATTTGAAGAGGCATTCGCAGCGTTCCAGCACACCAAACGCTGCGTCGGAGTCGCCAGCGGCACCGCAGCTATCTTTCTGGCGTTGAAAGTATTGGGAATAGGCGAAGGTGACGAAGTGATCACCACGCCGCATACCTTTATCGCCACCGTCGAGCCAGTTGAGGCGCTCGGCGCAAAACCCGTGTTTGTAGACATCGATCCGGTCACGTTCAACATCGACCCTGACAAAATCGTAGCGGCGATCACCCCACGCACCAGAGCCATTTTGCCCGTTCACCTCTACGGGCAACTTGCGCCGATGGACAGAGTCATGGAGATCGCCCGCCGTCACAATCTCGTCGTGGTCGAAGATGCGGCGCAAGCACACGGCGCGGAGTACAAAGGCAAGCGAGCGGGCAACTGGGGCGATATTGCGGTATTCAGCTTCTACCCCGGTAAAAATCTCGGCGCATATGGCGACGGGGGCGCGATTTGCACCAACGACGACACGCTGGCGGATAAAATCGCCAAGCTGCGCGATCATGGACGCACCAGCAAATACGCGCACGACGAGATCGGCTACGGCGAACGCCTTGATTCCCTGCAAGCCGCGATACTCGGCGCAAAGCTGCCCCATCTGCAAGACTGGAATGATGCCCGCCGCCGCGTTGCCGATTACTACACACAGGCATTACGTGGATTGCAAGGGGTTCGCACGCCGTCAGAAATGCCTGACGCGCGTCACATCTACCACGTTTATTGTATCACTGTGAACGGCAACCGTGACGCCATTCTTGCCGACCTCAAAGCGCGTGGGATCGAAGCCGGCATCCACTATCCCATCCCGCTGCACTTACAGGCGGCATTGGCACATCACGGCGGGCGTGAAGGCGATTTCCCCAACACCGAACACGCCGCCAAATCCATCCTCAGCCTGCCGATTTACCCCGAACTGACAACCGAGCAAATGAATCGCGTGGTCGAAGAACTCGCGGATGTATTGGGTTCGCAGGTCGCCAGCTAAACTCAGGCTTTACACCAATGTCCTCTTCATTATGATTGTCATTACTTAAGTGAGAGGATACTGGAAATGCTTCACATTCGACGTGTTGAACTGGACTCGGCGGCACTGGTTGGCGGTCTGGTATATGGGCTGCTGTTCACGGTGATCGGTTTCTTCCAACTGCTGTTTTACGCTCTATCGCCCGATGCGCGGATGACTCTTCCCATCTACTATAATCCACCGGATAGCCCGGAGCGCATGGAACTGATTTTCGCCGCGCTCAACTACCTGATCGGTATCATCCTTGCGGCTTCCAGCGGCGCACTTGCGGGCGGCATATTCGCACTGGCGTATAATTTTATCGCGCGGCGCTTCGGCGGTCTGAAACTGCGCGTTGAATAGAGACTCGACTGAATGGGGCATTACGTCAGCTTCAGAACCAATCGCTTTGACAGTACCACCGTCAAACCGCATTTCATCAACCCGGAGACTGGCTTCGGCGAGGATGTGGTCACATGGCTGAGGCAAAACGTCCAGCATCCTGATATTGTGCTGGAAAGCCCCATTCAGGAAGACTACGGATGGGGAATCTGGGCAAATGTTCGCGGCACACCCTATTGGATAGCAGCGAGTCTGGTGGACAAAGGGGACGAAACCCATACACCAGAATGGGGTGTGACCGTTGTCTACGAGCGCGGCTGTAATCCGTTTCGGCGTGTTCCGCCCTCTCGCCATGAGGATTTACTGCTTCTCAGCCAAACGATTGATCATGTGCTCCACGCCGATCCAGCCATCACCGAGATTCAGTGGTGGCGCGAAGGTTTTGAGCAGGGACAGCCAACCGCACATCCTGAATGATGCCCATCAATTTGAACTTGGGTAAACTCCAAAAGGTACTACCAGAAGACGCTTTTTACGCAAGGGGAATGGGTTATGCGCCGTCTATGGCTGTTTGTACTGATTGTGAGTTTATCCATTTGCCTTCTACCGGCGCTTGCTCAAGAAGAAGCAACCGAAGCTGCTGAGACGCAGGAAGCCACCACTGAGGCAACCGCTGAAGCGACAGATGAACCGGAAGCTACCGCTGAGGCGACCCGAGGACCGAGTATCGCCGAGTTCCCCGGACCCGGCAGCTATAACGTGCGCGAGGATTTCGGCGAGGAACAACGATCATTCGTCATCGACATCCCGGAGTCCTACAGTGATGACGGCGACCCCCTGCCCTTAGTTCTCGTGCTGCACGGCGCAGGCGGTGATGGCAACGGCATTCGCGGCTTTTCCGGTTTCGCGCAGCTTGGCGAGGAAGAGAATTTCATTTCAGTCTTCCCATCCGGTCTCAACGGCGGCTGGAACGATGGCAGACCCGATCCCGGTCTTGCCGCCATCAACGATCTGGCTTATTTCGACCACCTGATCTCGCTGTTGATCCGAAGTCTGAACATCGACACCGAGCGCATCTACTCGACCGGCTATTCGATGGGGGGGATGATGTCGTTCCGTCTCGGCTGCAATCTACCAGACCGTATCGCCGCGATTGCCTCTGTCGCTTCCACCATGCCCATGTA
>DATGQJ010000715.1:0-3711 GCA_035304265.1 Oceanobacillus sp. | reverse complement strand
TACACCACGTCGTGCTTCTGTTTCTCCTCGTTCTTGCGCAGGTTACTGCCAAAAAGCAGGTACAGTCCAAGCACGATCAGCAGCAGGGGCAGGAAATTGCTGCTGAAAATGTCGAGCACATCGTTCAACGTGAAGAGCAACCCAACAGCGATAGCTGCCAACGCACCTTTGTTTTCGGTCCAGTTCTTGCCTTCACTGAGGCTTCTGGCGATCAGGGCAAACCCGATGACGAACAGGATGCCCGGAAAGAACCAGTTGGTGAGAAAGAGAAAAGCGATACCAATGAGTATGATCCCGCCGAAGGTTTGATCGGATCGTTCTTTGCTAATCATTGTGAACCTCGTGTCATCTAAACTGATGATCTATACGCGGGTGTTATGGAAAAGTTGCTGCGAAAACGTGTATATTCTTCAAGTAGAGACAGTTGACACCAATGGCTGACCATGAACCTTGATGCGCTCGAATCAATCCGTTCTGCCGTGCAAAGTACATCCACCTTCAATGAAGCCGCGCGTGCGCTGGCCGATGGATTGAGTGCGCATATCGGGCGAACGGTGATCGGGTTGGGGCAACCGGGGCGGATTGAAGTCGTCTCCAGCACGTCAATGCCAGAGGTCGAGACGTGGTTGTTATCGCTGGAGGACTGGGTTGAGCGGCGGGTGCTGGCAGAAGGTGAGGTTGCCGATGATCTGCCGATCCCCGGACCTGCGCTGATTCATCCAATTGCTGATGACCAGCACTATTACGGTTTGCTCTATGTCCATGACGTAAACCAACCCTTTCAGGCGGAAATCACGGCGCTGCTGGCAAGCATCTTGGCGGCGCATCTGCGTTATCTGGATGCCGAACGCCAATGGCGAGCCTCACTGGAGCAACTGCGCAGTCACGAGAGCGCGGCGCTTACCGAACTCAACGAAATCGGGCGCTTGCTGAATTCCAATCTCGAAAGCGCGGCGCTGTGGGATCGGCTGCACGAACACTTCAATATTTTGTTTGACGCCACTTCTTATTTCTTCGGACTCTATGACCCGGCGACGGATATGCTTGCGCTGCCGCTGGTTTCAGAAGATGGAATGCGGGTCGATTACGAACCGATTCCGCTGTGTGGTTTCAGCAGGGCGGTGATCGTACACGGGCTGGAATTCTACTTTCAGGATGCCGAAGCAGAACAAGACCGGTTGAACGCGCTCAATATCGTGCCGGATGAGCGTGAGCCGGGACGATACGCGCTTGCATGGATGGGCGTTCCACTGCGCAACCGCCAGAACGAAATCATCGGATTGATCAGCATTCAGAACCGGATGCCGTACAGCTACAGCGATCACGATCTGGTGCTGCTGACCACTGTCGCGGGACAGGTCGCGCTCACGTTGGAGAACATTCGGCTTGCTGAAGCGGAGCGCGAGCGCCGGGCGCTGTTAAGCGCCTTGATGGATTCCGGCAAAGTGGTCAACGCCGTCCGTGATTCGGATGAAGCGTTAGAGCGCATTCTCGAATATCTAGGGCGGGTGATTGGTTTCGACAGCGCGGCGATTCTGGTTCCGGCGGCAAACAACACCGACGGAACGCGGATGGTACTGTTTTCCACCCACGATCCGGAACAGTTCGCTACAGGGGGAGAACTCCGGTTTTCGGCGCGAAATCCAATCGTGCAGGTATTCATGTCGCAGCAGCCATTGGTGCTGCCGGACGTACAGCGCCATCCCGACTGGGACACTCGCGTGGGGTTGCCGAATATACAGGACATTCGGGCGTGGATGGTGCTGCCGATGGTGACGCAAGAGCGCGTGATCGGCATCATCACGTTAGGCAGATTTACGCCGGGGCAATATAACGAAGCGGATGCCAGCGCTGCCTTCGCGTTTGCGCGGTTGGCGGCGCTGGCGGTAGAGGACGCGCGGCTGCGCGTGGTGGCGGCGACCAGTTTGCAAGTGCAGGAGCAACGCGCCCGCCGCCTGACCTCGATTCACCGGGTCGCAAGCGTGATCACATCGTCACTTGACCGAGACGAAGTGCTGAACACCACCGCTCAATTGCTGACGGAACTGTTCGAGGTCGATCACTGCGGCATCATGATGATCGATGAGGATGGGAAAGCAGCGACCCTCGTCACCGAGTACCCGGACATGGGTAACAAAGGTTTGCGGCTCTCATTGGAAGACAACCTGACGATGCAGTACCTCTCGCAGTACGGTACGGCGATTGCGATTGGGGACGTGGACGACGATAAGCTGGATGAGCCAACCCGCGAGATTTTACAGCGTGTTGGCGTGCGTTCGTCGCTGCTCGCGCCGCTGGTGGCGCGTGACCGGGTGCTTGGCTCGGTTGGGTTGGATATGTTCGTGCGGCAGCGTGCATTCACCGATGAAGAACGCGAAACGCTGATGACGGTTGCCGGACAGGTGGCAATGGCGATCAGCAACGCGGCGCTGTACGAAGAGGCGCTGCTCGCCAATCGCCTGAAGAGTGAATTTCTGGCGAACATCAGCCACGAACTGCGCACGCCGTTGAACGCCATTATCGGCTATTCGGACATGCTGCTGGATAACTTTTACGGGGACGTGAACGAGCAGCAGCGAGATCGTATCCTTCGGGTGAACAGCAGCGGCAAGCACTTGCTGGCGCTGATTAACGATGTCCTTGACCTGTCCAAGATCGAAGCAGGGCAAATCACGCTTTCGATGGCTCCGGTGCGGGCATCGGTGGTCGTAGAAGAGTGTATTGCCGATGTCATGCCACGCGCGTCCGAGAAAGAACTGCCTATCGAACTAGAGATCGCGCCGGACGAACCGATGATTGAAGGAGACCCCAATTATCTGCGGCAAATCTTCGATCACATACTGGACAACGCGATCAAGTTTACGCACAGCGGCAAGGTGTCGGTGCAGGTCTTTCCGATGACGATTCGCTGGGGGGATGCACTGGACGGACCGACGCCGCCCTCGCGCCTTCAAGTCCCTGACGGAGACTGGCTTGCCGTCACCATTCAGGATACAGGCATTGGCATTCGTCCTGAAGATCAAGAAATCATCTTCGAGAGCTTCCGTCAGGCAGACGGGTCAAGTGTACGCGAGTACAGCGGTACCGGGCTTGGTCTCGCCATTACGCGGCGATTGACAACCATGCACAACGGCTATCTCTGGGTAGAGAGCGAGTTGGATAAAGGAAGTCAGTTCATCCTGCTGCTGCCCTCGGTTTCGATGGTCAGGAGCGACGCCACCGTGCCTGTCGTGGAACGGGATGATCGCCCGATTGTGCTTGTGATTGACGATGATCCGGCGGCGCTGCAACTGGCACACGATCATCTGGATTCAAGCCAGTATCAGGTGATCGCGACCAGTCAGCCTTCTCAAGCGATACAGTTGGCAAAACGGCTGCATCCTGACATCGTGATCGCGGATGTGATGATGCCGGGCATGAGCGGTTGGGAAGTGCTGCGGGCGTTGAGAGAAGATGCCGAGACTGCGGACATTCCGGTGATCGTCATGGCGGTGCTCAATCAAATGCGGCAGGGGGTTTATCTGGGCACGGCGGATTATCTGGTCAAGCCAATTGGACGCGAGACCTTGCTGGAAGCGTTGGCGCGGGTGTCGCCACGTGAACAGATCGCGCCGCTGCTGCTGGTGATTGACAACCCGGACGAACGGGTGCGGTTGGAAAAATGGCTCAGTGGGGTGGGCTATGAAGTGGAATCGGTTGGGGACATCGAGG
>DATGQJ010000714.1:0-11469 GCA_035304265.1 Oceanobacillus sp. | reverse complement strand
GGCTCAATATCACCGATACCCACACGAATCAGAAAGAGAACGCGGTCTCCTGCCGTAAGCCCCGGCGAATTCGCGGGAATACGAACCTCAATCGTGCTTTGCTCGTTTGCTCCAAGTGGCGCGACTTCCGCCACGCCTACTGACTGCCCCGTGGTAGCAATGGTCACGTTGGCTGTGGTGGGAACCGTTGCCGCCGCGCCGTTATTGACCACCTCGAATTGAATGACGATTTCTTCTTCACTCGGCGGTGTGCGGATGTTGCGAATGGAGTAATCGGGCGCTGGCTGCGCGGCTAGAGGAAACGTGCTGAACAGAACTAATAAGAGGAGCAGCAGGCGTTTTCGCATGAACAACCCTCGGCGCGACGATCACACTCTTTTAACTATAGTGGCAAACCGCATGGATTCCAAGTAAAGGCGCGAACGCCATCCACCTTCAAACTTGTCCTTTTTGTGTCCGTTTTGAGTCCGAATAGCGGGGACAGGGGAGGGGTGCCTTTGAGATGCTGAGTTCATCGCTGGCTCAAGTGTCTCAAAGGAGAATGCGACATGGTAGGTCCGAACCCGCCAGTCATCCCGCCCGAACGCTAAACGGCAGGGAACGCACAACGGCTCATCTACGTAGATGAGCCGTTGTGTTTTCAGGTAATCCGGTAAAAGTCTTCGAGGGTTCCATCCACGATTTGCTGTCGGGTGTCGAGAATCTGCTTACGCAGCGCGTCCCTTGATGCCATCGAGGGAATGTCGTCGCACAGCATCACCGCTTCGTCAAGAAGCTCAAGAGCAATGTCCCGATTGCCCGCCCACCCTTCAAGGTAACCCTGTGTGAACCGGTGATTGGCGAGATCATACGGATTGCCCCGCTTTGCCCAGATTTTGCCTGCCCTGTACAGATTCACTCTGGCGTCGTCAAACCGTTTCAATCGTATCTGAGCCAGCGCCAACCCCTGAAAACAGGATGCTCTGTAGTAGGGGCGCTTGAGCCTCTCGGTCAGCTTGAGCGCAGCACTATATCCAGCGGCGGCTTCTTCAAATTTGCCCATCTCATAATACATCGCGCTCGTGTGCATCAACGAGGTCATCTTGTCGTGCGCAGGCAGCGATGAAAAGTCCGTCGTAAGCGCGACCTGTAGAAAATGCTTTGCGACACGCAGATACCTCAACCGGCATATCGTCACCATCAGATACGCGGCACGAGCGAGATTGTCCTTGTCCCCGTGGTAACGTGCCAGCGCATAGGCGACTTCTCCATGTCCAAGCGCCCGCTCCGCATCGCCCCACTGGTTATAGAAGTGCGCGAGCGCATAATGCAACTGAGTGCTCAGACGTGGCTTATTAACTCTGGCTGCCAGTTGCAGCACCGGTTGAACCACATCGGCAGGTGTAATATCTCTCGGCTCGAAAACAAAGAACTCAAAAAAGCGAATATAGGCGAGCAGCAACGCTACTTCGTTATTTTGCTCAAGCGCCCGTTCACGCGCGTTTTCGATGCTCTGCCGCGCGGCGCGGTGGTTGCCCTCGACCATTTGAAAGTGCGAAAAGACGGTCAAAACCTGCGCTTGCAACCCGCCATCCTTCAGGTTGAGCGCACCCACCAGTGCATCCCATGTGAGCCGCTGCCACGGAGATTGGTCATCCTGCTTATGCACAAATGGGGCAACCGCCAGCAGCGTCTCGACGGCTTCATGAAAAGTCGCATCCGTATTCAAGGTATGCGAAAGCAGCGTTTCCAGATGCTGCTGGTTCGCCTTTAAGAATTCATTATCGGTGCTGCATTCTCGGAATAACCTGAGCTGCTCCTTCAAATCTTCGATTGAACCAAGCTCATGGTGTCCAACGGGGAACTGTTCCATATGCCTCTGATGTACGATGCCCGATCCCACACCATCCCAGAGTGAGCGTCGGAACAAAACGCCAACTCACGCGGGATGTCAACACCGCCATCATACACCGAAAAGCATTAAGAACGGCATGATTGTTATGCTTTAATTATGGGTACATTTAACTTGGTAATGCCGTTAGCGTGCCTCTTGCGCTCTCACGAAGTTCACTACATCCCAACGCTCGCTCGCAGAGAGAGCATCACTGCATGGCGACAGCGTGCGCCAGCCCGCTTGAGTGTAAGCATATAATTCTTCGTCGCGCAGGCGCGGCAGCCGACGGATCAGCTCATCCCAATCCGTACCGGAACCCCATCCCGCGCACTCCGCTTCCAGCAGCCGCTCTCCTCTTTCCAGTGACTCTTGATCCGGCGGCACCTCATTCACAATCTGAGGCGGCGGATTTACCGTCAATTCGTACTGTTGCGCGACATTCTCAGCGGCGGCGATCCCCACGACTACCACGACGACTGTGACCAACAATGCGCCAACCGCAACCGTTACACTCACCGGGCTGAGGTCAAGCATCCGGTAGAAACGCCGCCCCAACGGGGAAAGCGCGTAGCCAATAGCAGCGATCATTCCCAACAACGCGAGGAGGTTGAACCAAGTTGGTGCTCTCGTTTCAATTACTGCCGCTTCCGCCGTGATCTCCCATTCAAAGACAAATCGCTGCGTCGCCTCACCTTCTCCAACGTCGATCAACGTCAGCCATCGACCTGTGCGGTCAATTTCCGTGCCGCTGGCGACGTACACTCCATCCTCGATGTTTTCTGCCACGTGCCAGTCCCCGCGCAAGTCACGTTCTGGATTCGCCATCCGTAGATGAACGGGTAATCCATCTACCGGCTCGCCGTCACGCAGAACTACCGTGTCATAGGTATTGACCCCGGTTCCGCCGGGAGTAATCGTCGTCGCCACCGTATAATCACCAGCGGTCTGGGTTGCGCTCGGCGCTGGCGGAGACTCGAAATCCGGCTTTGGCACAGGAGTCGCGCTCAAGAGTGCCGCCGCACCAAGCACACCCAAAACCAGCAATGCCTCGATGCGCAGGCTCGGCACAAATCCGCCGATCCGTTCCATCACCGACGACACCCGCGCGTACCATTTAGGGCGCAGGGCAGCGAAATGCAGCGCTCCCACCACCAGTAGCAACCCAACCAGCAGCAGCTTTACAGCCAGCGCCCCGCCGTATGTCGTTCCGAGATCGTCAGGCGACTGAACCCAGTTCGACGCGCTGTATATCCCTGTCGCCACCACCACACCGACACCCGCCGCGGCAATCAGCGAAAACCGATTGAGCGCCGCTACAAGTGCCAATCGCCTCGTTTCGCCGCTGTATGGACGTAACGCGACGGGCAGCACCAGCGCCAGCGCCGCAACCCCACCCGTCCAGAAGCCAACCGCCAGTACGTGCAGCCAATCACTCAAGACTGCCACCCACGGCATCAGCAGCGAACCCGCCGCGTGACTGGCGACGCTCAACGTTCCCACACAAAGCGCCATCACCCATGCATTCGCCGCCCAGAATGCCCGCACCGTTTCCGGTTGGTTCTGTCGCAGATACAGGCTTGCCCCATGCAGCGCCGCTACCAGCGCAAGCAGCAGCATTCGGATGTTCCACGTATCCCCAAAGCGCGTGCCAATGCGCACCACCTGCCACAAGCCCTCACTCAGCACGCGCCCCGCGTCTGCCCCGAAGAACACCATCGTCTGTTGCAGCAGCGCCAGCAAATTGCCCCCGAATGCCGTGATCAGCGCCGCGATCACGATCCAGTTCAGCCGATTCATCACGCGCGGTGGCAGATGTCCGGCGGCGAAAGTGTCGCTTCCCCACGCGGGCAGCAAAACCAGATTGTAAAGCGCGAACACGCCAAGCAGCAGCGTGAGCGACGCCAGCACCACTGCACGCCAGATCACTTCCAGCGCCACTGCCTGATCGCTCGCCGCCAGTCCCGCGACGCCGCCTACGGCTTCTCCGACAAAGAACACCCGACTTTCGACGATCACGTGTCCGTCGCTGGCAAAGGCAACCCGCAGTTCGTTGATGTATGCACCTTCCGGCAAATTGGTTGGCAGCCGTGCTTCCATCAGCGAAAGCTCGTCAAGGGAGACGCCGCCTGTCGCCACCACATTCCCCGCCTGATCCCGCACCGTAATCGAGCTAAATTCAGGCTCTAAGTCTTCGCTGAACCAGTATTGAACGCGAACCGGGGAACGTTCCAGCACCGCCCGATCTTCCGGGATCGAGCGCACGATATACCCGTGTGCATGAATAGGTTGGCATACCAGCAGCAAAAATGAGGCAAGCAGCAGAGAAACCCTGTGCCAGCGTCCTCTCCATCTACGTGAGAGAGGAAGAACGGGGATGAAATACATTTTATTCTAGCTTGAATCGATCCGGTTGCTGCTCAGTGGTTGTTACTTTCGCAGGAATGCCGGGATCATCGAACTCAGGCTTCATATTCCGGCTTCGTAGCCAGCTAATGCCCATCATGACGAGGAAAACCACGCCGACGCCGAGGAAAATAATCTCGTCAAATGCACCGAGTGCGCCATGCGCCAGAATAGTAGGAAACATCACTCAACCTCATGCATCTAATGAGGCTTATTATACACACAAAATATAGCTTTTTGTGCTCTTTTTCACGAACCATTTAACCAAAAGAAAAGCGCACTCACCATAAGTAAGTGCGCTGTGCCCCAGGGGCGACTCGAACGCCCAACCTTCCACTTAGGACGCGGCTGCTCTGTCCAATTGAGCTACAAGGGCAAGTTGTATAAGGAATTATATCATAAGAGTACGCTTGGTCAAAGCCACTCAGATTTTTGCTTCAGGTTCCTCCAATATCGGTAACTCACCCACCTTGGTCTCGCAATTGTATGAGTGGTCTAGCCCGCGTGTACTTTGCACGTGCCATCCTCACATACCGGTGCGCCAAACATCTTGTTGATCCGATAGCGATTCCGCGCCACAAGCCCGTACACGCTCTTTCCTAACAGCGACATACCCGGCATTTGCAATAACAGCCACAGCGGAAAGCCAAGCGGCAGTTCGCGTAGGATTCGCCGCATTCCGTAAAATCCACCGTACATCTGCCCATCTTCGGTCATGGCATGAATCTGCCCCATTGCCTGCTCGAAATCGAGGTTTGGGTAGCGCTGGCTCACGATATTCCAGTCATGAATGTTCAGAAACTCCACTCGCTTCAGCCAGTCCAGCATCCGCACGATTCGCCGTGTCTGCTGGCACAAAACGCAGTTCCCATCGTACACCACCGTCAGCACAGCATCACCCTTTCAAACGACGTTACATATCTGTATTATACCATACGGAAGCGGCAGCCGATTTTATGATACGCTCATAGTGCAACGGATTGTTCTGGGTCGCGTATAGATAACATCATTAGGTGAGGTGAAGTCAGCTTGACCAATAAAGAAGATACCCGCGAAATGCAGCCTGTACAGGATTCAATCATTCCAGCGTCGCCCGCTTACACCCCTGCCCCGACTGAACCTGTAGATGACGCCCCGCCGGAACGTCGTGGTTGTTCCTCCGGTTGTGGAATGTTACTGGCGGGTGCAGGGGGCTGCGTTCTGCTCGTCTTCGTCATCCTTGCCGCGTCGGTATTGCTGGGAATCACCTCGGTCAACAGCATTCTTGGCGGCATTGGCAGCATCATTTCTGGCGCAGCGCCGCCGCCTCGTGCCGCCATCAACAGCACTCAAACGCTGGTGCAGGGCATTCAACCTCTCGGTCAATTGGTCAGTGTCAGCACGCAACTTGCCAAAGCCGATATTAGCGTTGGGGTGCAGCAGGGCGTTTTGAACGCCTGCGGCTATTCCGCAAACCACGTTGCGCAAGGCGCAGTGGAAGCAGGCATCGACCTGACCGGCATCACCGAAGACGACATCCGCTATGATGCTGCACGTGAAACCTACATATTGACCGTCCCCGCCCCGCAGTTGACAAGCTGCCGCGTGGATTACATTCGTCAGTATGATCGCTCGACCACTGCCTGCGCCGTCGATTGGGACGAAGCGCGTTTGCTTGCCAATTACACCGCGCTCATCGACTTCCGTGACGATGCCATTGAGGGCGGCATCCTTCGACGTGCCGAACTCGAAACCCGCATTGTACTTGGCAACTTTGTGGAGATGGTGACGGGCAGCAACGTTGAAATCATCTTCGAGACACCCGAAGAACCAGTGTTTCCACCTTCCTGCCAGCCGGATTTCCCCGCTGGATGGTTCCAAGACCCTGCCACCGGCATGTGGACACGCTAAAGATGGTGTCCTTGCTGCTGCGTGAAGAAACATCACGCAGCAGCAAATGGTTTAGCGTATGTGGGAAAGAACCAAACGGCGGTTCACAGCCTGAAAGCTAATACGCCCCCTGTCGCATTAGCACGCGGGGAATGGTCATCATCAGGATTTGTGCGTCTAACTGCATCGACCAGTTTTCGATGTAGTAGATGTCCAGCAGGCACATTTCATCGAACGGCACTTCGCTCCGTCCGCTCACTTGCCACAGTCCTGTCATTCCCGGTTTCACCTGTAGCCGCTGCATATGCCACGGTTCGTACAGCGAAACCTCGTCCGGCGTGGGCGGGCGCGGTCCCACGAGACTCATGTGTCCAAGCAGCACGTTTACGACGTTCGGCAGTTCATCGAGGCTCAAACGGCGAATGAACCGCCCAACTTTGGTGACACGCGGGTCATCCTTCAGTTTGGGATGGCGCGGATCGAGTTCGTGGGTTTTGACCAGTTCATCCCGCAGCTTATCCGCATCAGGGATCATGCTGCGGAACTTGATCATCTTGAACTCTTGCCCGTTCTCGCCGACGCGCCGTGCCGTGTAGAAAATGGGTCCCGCACTTTCCAGCCGTATTGCCAGACCGACCAGCGCAAAGAGCACCAGCAAAATCGGCGATAACAACACGACAATCGCAATGTCCATCGCCCGCTTGATCAGACGATTGCTCCCTTTCAGCGGCACGTGACCGTTAACCCGCAGCAGTGGAATGCCATCCATGTTCTCGACCAGCACCTGCCGCATGTTCAACTGGAACACGTCGGGCACAACGCTGACTTCGATGCCATGCCCCTGACAAATCTTAATTAGCTTGACGATACGGTCATGATACGACCACGGCAAGGTAATGACGACGTGATCGACCCGCTTCTGCTGGATCACATTCTCAAGGTTATCGACGCTGCCCAGCCCTTTCACTCGCCCAAGATCGACGCTGCCGCGTTCGGGATTGTCATCCAGATAACCAACCGGGTAGTAGCCCAGTTCCTTACGGGCGATCATCGTCCGAAGCACCGAGCGCCCCACGTCGCCCGCGCCGATCACCAGCGTGTGCTGCACGCCAATTCCACGTGCTCGCAGCCTTGCCTGAATCATCCGCCTGACCAGCCGAGCGCCGGAAAGCAGAACGACGGTTATCCCCGCCACATAGATCATCATCAGACGGCTGAAGACGAGCGGCTGGAACACAAAGCTGATCGCCAGCAGCACCACCGTCGCATTGGTCACGCCGTTCAGGATGGTATAGGTTTCGTCCAACCAGCTTCGCGCACGAATGGGTTTATACAGTCCGCTGCCTCGATAGTTCAGGTAGAGCCAGACGATATAAGCCGCAGCATACGGGATATATGGCTCAAATGGCGCGAGGTGTAGCTCGAATACTGGGCGCAGGATTTGCAACTGGTAGCGAATGATATACGCCAGCCCAAATGCAAAAAACGCCAGCGCCGCGTCGATCACTGGCATCAGCCAAGGGGACTCTAAAACACGATCACGAGAAATGCTGGTATCCTTCGTCATAAATCTACTTTAGCGCGTGCTGATAGCTTTCAACAGTCCGAGTTGCCGTCTCTGTCCACGTATAACGTGCCGCTTCGACAAACCCTTGCTCCCGCGCTGTGCTTCTCCAATCGTCATCACTCGCAGCACGGCGCATTGCTTCAGACCACGCTTCAACATCATGTGGTGGTACACACATTCCAGACGTTCCCGCGACCTCTGGCAGCGAAGAGGCATCAGAGACGATCACAGGCGTTCCACACGCCATAGCTTCCAGTACAGGCAATCCGAATCCCTCGAATATCGACGGATATATAAATACTTCCGCGCAATTGTACCAGAAAGGCAATTCTTCTGAAGCAATAAACCCCGGAAACTGCACGTCGAGCCGATAACGCTCGGCAGTCTCGAAAATGGCATCGTAGTCCCACCCTTTTCCGCCGCCAATGATTAGAGGCAGGCGTTGGTCGGGAGATAGCGCGGCATAGGCTTGCAGCAAAGTCACGAGATTCTTGCGCGGTTCCAGCGTCCCGACGAACAACCAGAACCGATCCGGCAGTCCTTTTTTGCGACGAAAATCCGCGACTGCCTCAGCGGGAAGTGGGCGAAACATCTGCGGCTCGTAACCCGGCGCGGCAACGTCGATTTTATCTGCGGGGATTCGCAGCGTTTGCGCAACGTCCCGCGCCGTACTTTGTGAGATAGCAATCACACGGCGAGCGCGGCGGCATGTCAAGCCGGTAAACAGTCGCAGATACAGGCGGCGTGCGGTGGAAAGCACCTGAGGGTAATGCACAAAGCTGAGATCATAAACCGTTACCACGTATGGCTTGCGCAGCAGCACAGGCGCAACAAACGCCAAAGCGTGATACAGGTCGATGTCATCCAATTGAAATGGTTGGGCAAATTGCTCCCACAAAATGCGGCGTATGGGAGCGGATGTATCCATGCCCGAACGCCGAATCGCGATACGCTCGAACTCCATGCGATTCGCCGCGCCGACATAGGCGGTCAGCGTCCAATCCGGCGGTGTAACCGTCGGAAGATGTCGCAGTAGTTGTTCAATGTAACTGTGTATTCCGGCGGAGCGATAACCAGCCGCGCCGGAGAGAAGGTGTGCGTTTACTCCGATGTGCATAGGTGAGCATTATACAGGCTGCTACTCCATCGGCGAAATCTCAAGATAAACCCGATGAACGCCGCGCACAAGGTGATAAAGGTCGTACACACGCTTCAGCAACCCGTATTTGCGGTTCAGCGCATGGATCGCTTTGACCGCATGATCGCCCGGCAAGATCAACGCCATCGCCTCTACCGGATCACCCAGCAGCTTGCCATTCATCGTACACGGCGCAACTTCCACCTGCGCGTTATGGCGGATGCGCTTGACCTTTCCTGTGTTCGCTGGCGAGAGGACATAGAGATTCTCACCCTCCTGTGCGAACCACACAGGGGTAGACACAGGTTTGCCGTCCTTGCGAAAGGTGGTCAGGCTCATGAATTGGCGACCCTGCAAACTGGGGAAAGAATTTGCTGAAGTTAGGTACATCGTCAAAGTCCTCACTCACGCTATAATCAATAAATTAGCGCCTTTCAACAAAACAGGGCTTAAAGCCAGATAAACAACTGATATGAGTAACTTCGAGCGCATCTCACGCAGCAGCGCCACCCGCCTCTCCGAACTGGCGAGCGTCCGTTGTGGCTTTATTACCGACCTGGCATGGTCGCCAGATGGTCTCCTTCTCGCGGTAGCACACGGAGATGGAGTCTGGTTGTGGACAGAAGGCTTTGGCGGCGAACCCGATCTCAAACTTGAAGGACACACAGGTCCGGTAAAGGGGGTTGCCTTCTCGCCGGACAGCCATTTCGTCGCCACCGCAAGCGCCGATTCCACCGTTCGCCTGTGGATGACATCGAGTGCGCAGCGGCTGTCAATCATGCGCAACCACACCGATTCGGTGGCTTGTGTGGCGTTCAGCCCGGATGGATCGCAGCTTGCCTCGGCAGGTGGCGATAAACGCATCGAAGTGCTCGACATGACCATGACCAACGGCTTTACCCTCACAGGGCATCAGGAAGAGATTTCCTGTCTGGTGTTCGGTCACAACGGCGCGGTGCTGGCATCGGGCGGACGCGACAATCAGGTACGAATCTGGAACCTCGCAGACCGAACGACACTCTCGTTGTTGGAACACGACGACTGGATACGCGATCTCGCCGCAAGCACCGATGGTCGTCTCCTCGCCAGCGCGTGTAAAGACGGTAGCGTGCGTTTGTGGGATTTCGCAACCGCCCAACTCATCCGAACGCTTGAAGCGCACGAAGGCGGCGCGGACAGCGTGGCGTTTAGCGCCGACGGCACACTGCTGGCATCCGGCGGACGTGACAACCGAATCAAGCTATGGGAAGTGGAAAGCGGCGAACAGATTAATGAACTTACCGCGCACAGCAAGCCCGTCCTCGCGCTGGCGTTTCACCCTGCCGGAAACATGCTTGCTTCCGGCAGTGGCGATAACACCGTTCGTATGTGGGGCGTGACCTCGCTTTCCACTAATGGAAAGGCAGTGGGGACACTTTAGGGTGTCCCTACAACAACGCCTGTATCAACACATCGTAGAAGCGCCATAACGCCCGTCGTGCGGGATCGGGCCAGTTGCGTCCGGGCAGCACAGGCGGGAAGGTATTCGCCCCCGGCTCATCGAAAGCATTATTCCAACCTTCACCCGTCCACAGAATGTCCGCGCCGGGTATCCCTAACTCCGCGACATCCCCCTGCGGATCGTAACCGTTGTTCTCGTAAATGTTGTCGTGAATCCAGTTGTTCTCCGGCAGCGGACCGACATCGAACACCGTATCGCGGGGGTATATCTGGTAAAGACTGGTCACCCCGACACCAGCCGTCGAGTTCCCGCGAATGGTATTGTTGAACACTTCCGTGTTATCCGCCGTCATGATCAAGATTCCTGTACCCGGCGGCACGCGGCTCACCGTCGAATTCGGTGCTCCAAAATTCGGCAGGTTGTTGTTCTCGATCAAGTTGTTGTATACGCGCGTGTTGTAGCCGACCCGCGAGGGATTGTTCGGCAGTAGAAAGACCAGTATGCCGCCTGTATTGTCATGCGCGTAATTGTCGTACACCTCGGCGTCGGTGCTGTTTTCAATCTCGATTCCGGTCACATTGCCAAAGACCTCGTTGTTACGCACCACAATGGGGCCACGACTCTGCCCTACGTAGATCGCCGCGTCTGCAATCCCCGACGCAATCACGTTTTCCACCAGAATGTCGGTGCATTCCACCGGATACACGCCGTAGATTCCGGCATCTTGAATGATCAGATCACGGTAGACGATGCGCTGCGCTCCGGTGGTCAAGACCCCGTTGCCGATGGTATTCCGAATGCCGAACCCTTCCAGCACGAAATCATCGCCCGTCGTATTGAAACCGTCGCTCAGTGTGCCTTGTCCATCAATCCAGGGGCGTTCGTCGTCGCCATCGGTCTTGCCGTCACCATTCACGTCCGTGACCACACCTCGCACCGTGATTCCCGGCGTGTCGATATAGACGGTTTCGTGGTACACACCCGGTTCGACCAACACAATATCCCCCGGCAGCGCCTGATCCACCCCTGTCTGAATCGATTCTCCTGCGGTGACGGTGATGGTCTGCGGCTCGCGCGATTCTGCGGCACTGAACGGCGGCGCAGTCGAAAGCTCGACCAGCGCTCGTGCCGGATTTTCGATATGCTGGACAACAGGTAAGCCGCTCGGTACGGAATCT
>DATGQJ010000713.1:0-7202 GCA_035304265.1 Oceanobacillus sp. | reverse complement strand
ACGGGAATCGAGTCCAGCATGGGTAAATAGATACTCCAATACTGTTCCATGAAGTCGAGCATCTCCTGACGTGACATCTGGGTCGCCATTTTTGTAATCTCCTTTGTTACGTTGTCGACGATTATAGCAGTTTTTTACAGGTTCACTACCGGTCTATACGACTTTTTAATATTGAATTGAAGCATAAATTTTAAAATTCACATACATTGGTAGCTATCGTAGTGTGTATAACAAAGCCGACGCTGCCCACTACATACCGGAAGTCATGTTTAAATGGGGAGAAAATATGGTTCGCGCACGTCGTTTGAGAATGGTGGGCATTGTTATGCTCATCACCGTCCTTTTTGTCGTAGCAGTTTCGCCAACCTCCGCACAAACAACGCTCGGTTCCGTAAGTGGAAATATTGCCAGCGGCGCTCAATACGATTTATGGGCAATCGATCTCGCTCCGGGTTTGATTTACACCGCAACACTGGTCTGCGATTTCGACGGTACCAGCCGCCCGCTCGACCCTGTGCTGTCGGTCTACTTCCCCGGCAGCGATCCGGACGTTGCTATCGACTACGATGTCTACGACGACGACGGCTTCGGACTGGATGACGATCCCAATGGCGTAAATTGTGATCAATTCCAGAGTTCGCGGGTGCGATTCAGCGCTCCGGTTGCCGGGGAATACATCTTCCGCGTCGATGGTTTTGGCACATCTACGGGTCCCTATACCCTTACGATTATCGAGTCAGGTCCGTTGTTCGGGGTATTCCCTGATGGACGTATCAACAATGATGCTCATGCACCCGTTGTTATCTACTGCCGTGACGGTGGTGTCGAGGTATGGGTTGTCGTGAGCGCCACCACGGGCGAACTTGCCTTCAGCGCAACCGCCGCGGAAATCAGCGCAACTGCTGCCGGTAACGTCGCGTCGGCGAGAGGCGCAACGCTGGTCAAACTTGCAGATGGGCGTCTGGAAGTTCAGGCGACGCAGAGTGATGGCAAAGGGTATATCTTCCGCTGGGATGCCTGTCCGATGTCCCACTACGAATCCTATGTGATCGACAACGGCGTACCGTGGCTGACAAGTTCCCATTAGAATGATTGCAAAGGGACTGGTCTCGTAAACCAGTCCCTTTGTTTTGAGGCAAATTATCGCTGTTTGTGAGGATGCGGGGTTCGGCTGTAGAGATCGGTGAATTGATACTGCGTCACCAATTCCTGATAGCGGTTCTCGAACCAGCCAAGATATTCGCTGTTGTTTTCCAGATTGAGGCGCATGTCGTAGGCGTCCTCGCCGTTGTTGTGGTAGTAGCGTTTCTTCACTGCAATCGTCTCGAACTGATATTTGCGGTAGAGATTCTGCGCTACAGAATTGCTCACGCGCACTTCGAGCACGATGTATGCCGCTTTGAGCGTAATCGAACGGCGGATCATCGCCGCAAGCAGGATTTCGCCCCATCCACGTCCACGAAAATCAGGGTGTGTGGCAATGGTGCTGATGTGCGACTCATCCATGATGTGCCACAATCCGCCATAGCCGACAATCGTTCCTTCTGAGTCGCCCCCGTTCGCGCTTAAGTTTGGAACCAAGCGCCGCCAGCCCTGTTTCGGTTTTTCTTCCTCGGTTTGCTCCAACACCAGCATGTGACTGTAAGTGGATTCGCCCACTTCGTAGCTGTATGAACGTGCTGACCATGCGGGATCAAAAGAAACGCGGTCAATTGCGACCACCGCCGGAATGTCTGGGAGGCGCATATAGCGGAGGGTGAGCGTCATGGCGAGTCTTTAGTTTTCACGTAGATGGGCGTTACTCTGGCGGCAACGTGGGCGGTACGATCCACCCGCAGTTGCTGCCACGCCTCTTCCGCTAAAAATCCGGCACGGCGAAGGCGTCTGGGAGCAGGGGCAAGCGTAAGCTGAGGGTTGGTCTGCCGCGCTCGCTCTATCGCTTCACGTCCCTCTTCATCGACTTCACCCGTGATCATCACGGCACCCTTCTGGCGCTCAAGAAGCGCGTCCCATGCGAAGATTTCCGCTTCGCCCTGCATCGCCCATTGACCTTTGCGCCAGCGATAAGTTGCTGCAACGACACGCCCGCGTCCCGCTTTGACGACAGTCAACAGCGTGCCGGGGAAGTGTGGTTGCGAGAGGGCGAGGATGTCCAGCGTGGAAATGCCCACTAGCGGCAAATTTTGCGCCGATGCCATCGCCTTTGCCAGTGCCACCCCCACGCGCAGTCCGGTATACGTGCCGGGACCGATGGAGACCGCCATCGCCGTCAGGGTTGGCTTGCCCGCGCGAGCCAGCGCCGCACGGACGGCAGGCGCAAGTTCAACCGTATGATTGTTCGAGGTCTGCCATGTGTCTTCCAACAAGAGTTCTGCGCCGTCGTGCAGCGCGATACTCATGGTTTGAGTTGCGGTATCAATTGCAAGCAGCATGTTCAGCACTGCGCTAGCAGTTACACTCCAAATGAGATCCCACGAAATTTCTCCAGAAGTTGTTCATAGCGTTTACCCGACGCCTCAAAGATGAAGTTACGTCGGGTAGGCTCAAGGATTCGCAGTTCGACCCACAGGCGCTGGCGTGGCAAGACTGGCTCGATTTTTTCGGGCCATTCGATAATGACAGGACCGTTGGCATTGAGAATTTCTTCCAGCCCAACTGCCTCAGCATCCGAGGGACTTTGCAGGCGGTAGCAATCCATGTGATACAAACGCTGTGAGTCCTGGTTGCGACGATGCTCATGCACAATGTTGAAGGTAGGGCTGGTCAGCGGCGTCAGCGATCCCCACCCTTTGCCAATTCCGGCAGAGAACACGGTTTTTCCCGCGCCCATATCTCCGGACAGGCAAATAATATCCCCCGGCTCCAGCAGCGTGCCAAGTCTCGCGCCGAGCCGCTGAGTTTGCTCCGCGTTGTAGCTGATGATATCCAGTTCGCCTTCCCGCAGGATCGGCACAATGCCCCCTGATTACACATAAATGTACAGAGTAGTATACAACGCCGCTCTCGTCACGGTAAAGGTGCTTACGCAGCGAGTCAAAAAAGGCGAGGAGTTACCCCGCCTTTTGATTGCGAATGATAGAGGATGCCTTACCTCACGAATTCCGGTTCTTTGAAGTAAATATGGACTGCCAGTTTCGCGAACCACACTTCGTCACCGTTGCGCAGCACATAGGGGACGCGCGGTTTGAGGCGCTGACCGTTCAGGAATGTCCCGTTGCGGCTGGTCAGGTCGAAGATCGAAAGTGTGTCTTCGGTTCGGTAAAGCGCGGCATGAATACGGGAGACGCCGTGTTCAAATGCCCTGTATTTGGTCAGGTCGATGTCTGCCTTCAGCGGACCACTGGTATCGCGACGCCCGATAGTTGCGGGGCGAGCATAAGGAATGAAGACGCTTTCAGTCATGTTAGCCTGATCAAAGACAAACAGGCATTCGTCGCCGATGGGCATCACGGAATGCTTGGCTCTGGCGAAGAACTCTTCAAGCGCCATGTCTACCGGTCTTGTGGGTAGAGTAATGTCTCCCTTACTGCTGGGAAGCCTCTCACCACAGGTTTCGCAATACACCACCCCTTCTCGGTTCTCGTGCTCGCAGTTCGGGCAAATGGGCATCTAATCTACCTTGTGTGTTGATATTGCAGGCAGGATCACAAGCATTTTACAAAATAAATGATCGTTTGAATCGTAAAGAAAGCTAAAGAAGGTAAAATATTTCCATACTTATAACGATGTGTATTCGCGGCAAATATCCGGTAAAAATTAACGGACAATCTTTCCGATCAGTTTAACCCTAAATGCTCCCTCTGCGATAGGAGTACGAACAGGCTATCTCCCCCGAACTCGAAGCTTCAAAACGTGAACGCCGAAACGTCTCTTGACAATCTTTATGGCTGGGTATAGCTTTATTGATACAAAGTATCAATAAGGAGTGGGGTATGCGTTGGCGGAGAGGCTTTCTGTTGGTTCTGCTCGTGTTCGCGTTGAGGCTTCCTGTCGGCGCTCAGGAGGTTCAACTGAACGTCGTCGCGACGACGACTATTCTGGCAGATGTGGCGCAAAATGTGGGTGGCGATCTGGTGAATATCACGCCCCTGCTGCCGTCGGATACGGATACGCACGCCTACGAACCTAGTGCTGACGATGCGGTGCGTGTTGCACGGGCGGATATGCTGCTTACCGTCGGCGCAGGCTACGAAGTCTTTTTGGGTGGACTGCTGGAAAACGTGGGCGGCGGTATCAACACCGTCGAAGTCTCGCGCGGGTTGGAACTTCTTGGCTTCGTGGATCATGAAGCCGATGACCGCAACACACCTGTTTCTGACGCAGCGTTGGACTGCGAAGGACACGAGCATGAGGAAGAAGGTGAGGAACATCACGAAGGCGAATGCGATCCGCACATATGGATGAATCCTCAGAATGTCGTTGGTTGGGTATACAACATTGTCGAGGCGTTTTCGGATGCCGATCCTAACAATGCCGATACCTACCGCGCGAATGGTGACGTTTACATTGCTCAGCTTGAGGCATTGGATGCCGAGATCGAGCAAATGGTTGCCGAAATCCCCGAAGGTAGGCGCATTCTCGTCACCCATCATGCGTTTATGGGCTACTTCGCGGAGCGCTATGGATTCGATGTTGTGGCGACGATTCTGCCCGGTAGCTCGACGGGCGGCGAAGTCGATCCGCAGTCACTTGCGGAATTGATCGCACTGGTACAGGAAGTACGAGTCCCGGCGATCTTCACCGAAACATCCGCCAACCCCCAAATCGCAGAGGTGCTTGCACAGGAATCGGGTGTGGCAGTGGTTACGTCGCTTTACAGTGAATCGTTGGGCGGCGAAGACAGCCCGGCATCCACTTACATCGACCTCATGCGGTATAATGCCCGAACGATTGCAGATGCGTTATCTGCACCAGAATAAGAAATGAGGGCGAGGGCGTGTTGCGGCACGCCCTTACAAAATCAACCGAATGGCAATTGTGGCATCCCCTTCAGTCGACACTTCTCTACAAGCCGATACCCCTGCTGTGATCGACGTGCGCGGTGTGACGGTGCGATACAACGGTGACGCGGCGATTGAAAACGTCACCTTTCGCGTGGCAGCAGGTGAGCGCGTCGCTATCATTGGTCCCAACGGCGCGGGAAAGTCAACGCTCATCAACGCAATGTTGGGGTTGATCCGCTATCAATCCGGCGAAATCGTGGTCGATTCACGACAACTGGGTTACGTCCCGCAGCACGAAAATGTGGACTGGAATTTTCCCGTGACCGTGCGCGACGTGGTGATGATGGGACTTCTGCGACAGCTACCGCGCTTCCGCCCGCCGACACGCGCTCACTGGCAGCAGGTGGATGAAGCGCTGGAAAAAGTCGGGATGAGCGCATTCGGAAAGCGACAGGTAGGGGAGTTGAGCGGTGGTCAGCGGCGGCGGGTGTTCATCGCGCGGGCGCTGGCGATGCAAGCGCAGATTCTGCTGCTGGACGAACCGTTCAGCGGCGTCGATACCAGCGCCCAGACCGATCTGATGAATGTGCTCGACAATTTGAACGCGGCGGGCTTGACCATCGTCCTCAGCACCCACGATCTCGACCTCGCGTTTCATCGTTTCGACAAAGTGGTTGCGCTGCGGCAGCGTGTCATCGCGTTTGGGACGCCGCGCGAAGTCTACCAGACGGATGTTCTGGCGAAGTTGTATGGCAAGCGAATGCTGGCTTGGCAGGACGGGCAGCAGGTCAGCGTGTTCGTGGATGAGCACGCCTGCGGAGACTGCTGATCCTACCTCACCAGCATGTAAAGCGAGCTATTCCTCTGTCGGCTTGTGATAGCCAATCATCTTATGCCGATCTTCATCCCACAAGCGCACGCGCAGCGATTTGAGGCTGGTGCGCAGCGTCAACGGCTCGATGTCGTGGAAGATTTCGTTTTCGTTGTGGCAGTCTTCCAGATTGTAATTGGGGATGCGTGGGCTTAGATGATGAATATGATGGAAGCCGATATTGCCGGTAAACCACTGAAGGATTTTAGGCAGCTTATAGTACGAACTGCCGTGTAGGGCGGCGGTGGCGAAATCCCAATTTTCGTGGCGCTCCCAGTATACGTTCTCGTATTGGTGCTGTACGTAGAACAACCAGACGCCAATCGACGACGCAATCGCGATGATGGGAAGCTGCACCAGAATGTACTCGCGGAAGCCAATCGTCAGCCCCATGATGATGAAAATCGCCAGCAGGGTCAGGTTCGTCCAGATGACGCTGTTCTTTTCACGGGCTTTTGAAGACGAGTTGACGCTGGGTAAACGCTGGAGCACTACAAAATCAATCGTGGGTCCGATCACGAAAATCACGAACGGATTGCGATAGAGGCGGTAGAACATGCGATGCCAGAAAGGGAGTTTCTGGTATTCGTCATAAGTGAGCGTCCAGACATCACCCACACCCCGCCGATCCAGATCGCCTGCCGTCGCATGGTGGACGGCATGGCTGTGCCGCCATGCATAGTAGGGCGTAAACGTGAGGATGCCGGTGAAAATACCGACAATGTCATTCGCCTTTTGCGATTTGAAGAAAGAGCCGTGTCCGCAGTCATGAAAGATGATGAACACGCGCATCACGAACAACGCGGCAAAAAACGCAAACAACAGCGTCAGCCAGTACGAGACGTTGAGGCTACGATAGGCGAGATACCAGAGGATGAAAAAAGGGGCGATGCTGTTGAGCATTTGCCAGAGGCTGCGTCGTAATTCGGAACGTTGATAACGAGCGACGGCTTGCTGCCATGGAAGCGTAGATGCTTTTGGCGAAAATGAGGTATGGGTGGATTCGATAGTCACGCGAACGGGTTTCTCCAGAATTATGGGGTAAGGATATGGGGTAGTTGATACCCCTAATCTACTCTAACAGAAGCTGCTTAAAATGATATGCCTGAATTGCTCGAAAAGATGAGAAATTACACAACGTTTTGGGGTGGAGTAGGATAGTCTCGGTTTCAAACGCTCAACGTTACCAGTTCTGCTTCAAGCTGTTTTCCGGTCACGTGCAGCAGCGCCACACTCACAGGGAGATCGAAACGGCGTGGTCCGGCACTACCGGGATTGAGATAAAGCACCCCATGCTTCGACTCAATGGATGGTTGATGTGAGTGTCCGTAAATCACGGCATCCATTTGTGCTGCTTTGGGATCAAGATCAAGCGTGCCGAGGTCATG
>DATGQJ010000712.1:0-6728 GCA_035304265.1 Oceanobacillus sp. | reverse complement strand
AGCGATACGACATGACGTTACGCTGCGTCAACTGGATTTGACCGGAAACCGCCTTACCACACTCCCGGAATGGCTCGGAGAACGTCCCCACCTCGCAACGCTGTATCTGGACGAGAACCAGTTGCGCGAACTCCCGGAGTCGATGAGCCACCTACCCCACCTCGCCGAACTCCATCTGGATAACAACCTTCTCACGAGCCTTCCCGATAGCTTCGGCAAACTGACCAGCCTCAAAGCGCTGCACGTGATGCAAAACAGATTGGAAATGCTGCCGGAGTCATTGTGGCAGTTACCCAACCTTCAAATTCTGTATCTCGGCGATAATCCTTTGAAGTCGATTCCTGAAAGCATCGGCAACTTGAAGGCGTTGACCGAGTTGTACATCCACAACAGCGGCTTCACCACACTACCAGAAGCATTTGGTGAGTTAGTGCAGCTTCGGGTTCTGGATCTGGGACACAACGCCCTGATTGATCTGCCGCCATCACTCGGACGGTTGAGCAATCTCGCGTTTCTCTATATCAGCGATAATCGGTTGACCACGCTGCCGGAGTCGTTGTTTGAGCAACTGGGAAATTTGAGGTATCTCAACATTACCGATAACGGTTTGACCACGTTACCGGAAACACTCGGCAAGTTGACGAACCTTCAAGAATTCAGGCTCTACAATAACCAGTTGACCACACTGCCGGAAGCGATTGGCAACCTCAGCCAACTGCGAGAACTCCATGCGATGAACAACAGGCTGGCTTCACTGCCGGAGTCGATTGGCAATTTGACCAGCCTGACACATCTCGATTTGCGGAACAACCAACTCAGCACATTGCCAGAATCCCTGCGCCGATTGCACAACCTGACGCATCTTGACTTGAGAAACAACCGACTGACCACCGTCCCGCCGATGATCGAAGCGCTGCCCAATCTTCGCAAGCTGGATTTACGCTGGAACAAGCTGCGCTCGCTTCCCGATTGGCTGCAACGACTTGAACAGCAAGGGTGTACGGTCTATTTGTCCTGTCACTAAGAAGCGACGACATGCTCAACGGAAGGTTCCGGTCCCCAATCGGGAGCGTGGCTGTTACGGTTATGGCTGGTCAACATCTGTCCGTCACTTCCATCCAATCGCATCGTATAGAGAAACGCATCCAGCGTTGACAACCGAAACGAGGTGACGACAAGGCGCGTTCCATCCGGCGACCAATCCAGTTCCTCAGGATGCCAGTCGGACTCCAGAACAGTACGTAAATCGGTACCGTCAGCATTGATGAGATGGAGCGCATCGTCCACTGTAAACGCGATTTGCCTTCCGTCGGGCGACCAGCGGAACCAGATGTTTTCAACCTCCATATTGGTAAGCTGCCTGTACGTTCCATCCAGATTGCTGATGTAGAGTTTCCGGTTGCCCTCAAGGTCGGTTTTCACAAAGGCTATCTGTGTACCGTCCGGAGACCAGAGCGGATCGGATGATGACGGCGCTAACGCCTGAATTTGAGACCCGTCTATGGCAGCGAAGTAGACGCGCCGTTCTCGGTCTTCATATCGCGTGAAGGCGATGCGCCTTCCATCCGGTGACCACGCAGGACTTCTATCGCAGGCGTCGCCGTGAGTCACCTGTCGTCTATCGCCATCGTCCACACTGATGATCCATATATCGGCATGACACTCGAAATCGCCCTGTAACGCATCCGGCAAAGGAACCGAGATCGCGGTTCCGTCAGGCGACCACGCGATATAGTCGTAAGGGACAAAACCTTCATATAGGCGCACAGTTTGCTTTGTACGGGTGTCATACAGATAAACGCTCGGACTCTCCGCGAGAGGCGAGAGAAACGCCACTCGTGTTCCATCGGGCGACCAGATCGGCAGTGTCCCCGATCCAATCCGTTCGACATTGGAGCCATCGGCATCCATCACGTAAACCGATTCCTGCTGGCAAGCCGGGTCTTCGCAAACGCTGTAGACAATGCTGCCCTTTAACGTGGGATCAGTGACGTTGGAACACGCCGTCAAGAAGCTCCATAAGCCGCAAAGACAAAGTAGAACGCGCATCACACACCTCATTCACTATGTCTTCATCAGTGTATGAAGTGGGCGTGACCAATGCGCGACAAACTCGTGACAGAGATCGATATGTGCGCGAGCCTGCCAGCGGTTTAGATGTTTGGCGGCGGCGGCGGCAGTGATAGTTTTTTTCGTGGCGGCGGCAGTTTTCCCTTAATGCTGCCGCCATTACTGTCATACACTGCCAAGAAAGTGATTTGAACCGCAAAGGCGCAAAGGTAAATTGTAGTAGCAGGAAGCCCCCTCACCTCCCAACCCCCTCTCCCACGCAAGCGGGGAGAGGGGGAGTTTTATTTGATTCTAAAGGTGCGAGTGCGGACACAACGCGGTTGTATCCCAACCCTCAGCATAGCACAGGTGGGCGGCGAAGTGTGGTCATTTTGGACGGCATTTTGGACCATCTTTATTGTTAAGTAGTCATTCTAAGCTGCCAGAACATGATGCCACCGCCGATTGCGCCTCCAACTGCCCCCCAGATGCCTGCCCATACGATAACGTCCGTAATCGCAGATAGAGATTGAGTGATCGGGGGTATCACTGCACTGGCGATAAAAGTGCCCAATGCCCAGCCCATGCTTATAACGACGATTCGTTTCCAGTTCGTGACCCATTTTTGCCTGTAAACTGACAAACCTGCTATCAGACCGCCGACGGCTACTCCAATGATCAACTCAATCATCGAATCACGAATATCACTCTGAAGCGAGAGCAACCCTGCAACCGTTAGCGCGATACTCCACCCGATAGCGACTATAGCGACATGTAATCGCCGGAAAGACGGAAGCGTCCACCACAGCGCCAGCCCAGTCGTCAAGCCGCCAATCAAGCCAGCGAACGTGAGGGCACTCAGGTTCTGCGAATCGAGATAAAGCAGGTAGACCATGAGAGCAATGGCAACCGCCCAACCCACAGCGACCAATAGCATTTGCCGCCATATGGCTTTGATACCCGCAGTTATGGCACGTATCGCGCTTTGCCAATGAGTAGATGTGGGCTGTGGCTGAACTGGGGCTGTGCTCCCCAACACGCGATCCAGCGTTGCGATCAGCTTGCCGATGTCGTAGCGAAAACGCTCATTGCTGATAAACAGCGCGTTGCGCCGTGCCAGCTTTGCCAGCGCATCGGGTAAATCGTGCGTGGTTGGCATGGATGCGCCATCGACCAGAACCGGAATCACCCGAATGTCGCGTTCGAGCGCCGTGGCGATTTCCAGTCGCACAAAATCGTTGGGATCGTCTAAACGTCTCCGCCCCGCCTCATCCGTAACCGACAACCAGTCGGGACCAATCACCGCGATAAGCGCCTGACAGGAACCAACCGCATTCTGAAGCACTTCGACAAAATCCTCTCCGGGTTCGATGCTGTCAATGTCCATGAAAAGGAGGTGATCGCTGAAATGGGTGCTGAGGTGATCGTACAGCCTACCCGCAGCCATCGCGCTATCTGAGCGGCGATAGCTGATGAAAATGCGTGACATGATGTGTCGTTCCGCAGTGATTCATCTGTTGGGAATGTACTACATCCGGACAACTTCTGGCAACATAATTTTTGAAAGCATAGCAGTCGGCTTCCATGTCACAAAACGGGGTAGGATCTCGTCTTACCTGCTGACGCAGAACGTTTGAAAGGTGACGCTGTGCGGATTGATCCATTTGAAGAATACCGTTCGCTGTTGTTCGCGATTGCTTATCGCATGTTAGGCAGCGCAATGGAGGCAGAAGACATCGTGCAGGAGGCGTATTTGCGCTACCGCGACACGCCGCCGGAGTCGATACGCTCGCTCAAGAGTTTTCTGACGACGATTGTGCATCACCTGTGCCTCGACCATCTGAAATCGGCGCAAGTGCGGCGCGAAAACTACGTCGGTCCATGGCTGCCAGAGCCGATCATCACAGGCGACGGCGCGACGCTGCTCTCCCCGCTGCGCCAGATTACGGATCGGGAGTCGATTTCGATGGCGTTTCTGGTGCTGCTGGAAAGTCTGTCTCCGCTGGAACGGGCGGTGTTTCTGCTGCGTGAAGTTTTCGACTATGAGTATGCCGAAATCGCACAGATCACCGGACGCAACGAAGCGGCTTGCCGCCAACTGTTCAGCCGGGCGAAAAAGCACATCCGCGAGCATCGTCCGCGCCTTCCTACCTCACCGGAAGCACACGCAAAAATGATTGGGCGCTTCATGGACGCCTTCATCGCCGGAGACATCGACAGGCTAATGAACCTGCTGGCAGAAGATGTTACGGCATGGTCAGACGGCGGCGGCAAGGTTCCCGGAGCGATGCGTCATCCGGTTCACGGACGCGAGAGAGTGGCGCGAGGCATTATGGGCGTGCTGTCTCACGCGCCGGAAGGCACTACCGCCGAAATGATCGAGGTGAACGGGCTACCGGCGCTTCTGATACGGATCAAAGGACAAGTCTTTGGCGTCCTGATTCTGGAAGTGGAAGGCGATTTGATCTACGCCATGCGCAACATCGCCAACCCGGACAAGCTGGCACATCTTCAACTGCCGCCAACCTCAGGGAAGCAGTGGCAGTTGGGAAAGTGACTCTTTCGACAGGTCGGTTTTTTAAGGAAGGTAAACCAATGGATTCCACAATTAAGGTCATTCAAGTCATCCTTGCCCTCTTCGCCGGGGCTGCCGGATCGCTCAGACTTTTCACGCCCTACGCCCGATTCATCAGACTGCCCGCCCAAGGTTGGGCGCATGAATTTGAGCCATGGCAGGTGAAGTTCATCGGCATCCTCGAATTGGCTGCCGGTATTGGCATCATCGCTTCGCTGTTCCTGCAATCGCTGACGATGGTTACGGCTCTCGCAGCCGTCGGGATAGCGCTGGTGATGGCGGGCGCAATGGCAACACATTTTCGCCGTGCGGAATATCCAAACATGATCGGGAATTTAGTGTGGCTTGGGCTGGCATTGTTCTTCGCCTACAGCACGCTGGTTGGGGGCGTGGTTTAGCCAGTGGGTAGATAAATGAAACGGACACGACGGATGTCGTGTCCCTACGAATTCAGAAAATCGCACCATCGTGTCTCTTCCTAAATTTTGATGGGCGAGGTAGTATGCCGTCCCTATATTTATCAAGTGAGAAAAGAGCGCGGCATTTGTGAGGTAAATACTGTGAAATTTTTCATCACTCGTATCATGATTTTTTCTGTACTCGCGCTGATCGCAAGCAGCATCAGCGCACAGCAACAAACCACTTCAGAAGTACGCGCCATCAATCTGGTCGCGCCGCTGGTGGTCAACGTCGGGCAATACGAGAAGTTTGAACTGGACATCGACCTCGACGCCGATTTCAACAACCCCTACAATCCCGATGACATCCGGCTGGACGCGGAGTTCGAGTCGCCGTCGGGCGAAGTCGTGACCGTACCGGGCTTTTACTATCAGGATTTCACCCTCAACGCCAACAACATTCCGGTGGCGACGGATGTCTGGTCATGGCGGGTGCGGTTCACGCCATGGGAAGTTGGCGAGTGGCGCTACCGGGTGATCGCTTCAACTGCCAATTCGAGCGTTGAAAGCGATTGGACTTCGCTCAATGTGGGCGAATCGGAGAGTCACGGCTTCATTCGCATCGACCCACGCAATCCGCGCTATCTGGCATTTGACGATGGTACGCCCTACTTCGCGGTTGGCGAAAATATGGGGTGGTCAACCGGCAACGTGCTGCAAGACTACGAAGCATGGCTGGATGGACTATCGAATGCGGGTGGTAACTTCATTCGGGTGTGGATGCCGTCGTGGGGATTTGGTATCGAGTGGAGCGATACCGGACTCGGCAATTACGACCAGCGCCAGAACCGCGCTTACCAGCTTGACCGGGTTTTCGAGATGGCGGAAGATCGCGGCGTGTATATCATGCTCACGCTGATCAATCACGGTGCGTTTTCGCTGAACACCAACAGCGAGTGGGCGGGAAATCCGTTCAACGAAATCAACGGTGGGATGCTGGAACGCCCTGAGGAATTCGCCACTCATCCTGAGGCAATGCGCTACTGGTTGCAGCGATTGCGCTACATTGCCGCGCGTTGGGGCTATTCAACCAATCTGCTGGCGTGGGAATGGTGGAACGAGGTCAATTTCTCGGCGCTTGCCGATCAAAATCTGCTCGCGCCGTGGATCGAACAAAGCGCGGAAACCCTAACGGCGCTCGATCCCTACGGTCACTTGATCACGCATTCGGGGTCGATGGTGGAAGACACGCGTGTATGGAATTTGCCCAGTATGTCGTTCGTGCAGGAACACAAGTACAACATGGTCAGCGTGTTAAGCTCGTTCAACATCACCATTCCCGAATGGCTTGAGGCATACCCGGACAAACCGTATCTGACGGGCGAGTTCGGCAGTCCAAGCGAGTTCGATCTCGGCGGGGTGATGCTGCATCTTGGGTTGTGGGCAGCGCCGATGCAGGGCGCGTTTGGCACCGGCATGACGTGGTGGTGGGATACCTACATCCACCCGAACAACCTGTATCATCACTTTGCCGCCGTCAAAGCCTTTTTCGGCAGCGAAGACCTTGCGGCGCGAACATGGCAGCGCACCGATGCGACCTTGAACGAAGATGCGGAAGCGAGGATTTATGGTTTGCAGGCGGACGATGCGGCGCTGGTATGGGTGATCAGCAGCGGCTACGACGAACGGCGATTCATGCGCGAGTA